>JAUVQZ010000014.1 GCA_030597865.1 Pseudomonadota bacterium
CCCATCCCTTGTCAAAGGTTTTTTAACTGCTATTGGGGACTCTGTCCTTATCTCTCTTGTGCTACATGCTTTTTCGCCCTTTCTTTTTCTGTTCCACAATTCACGGGCAAGACCGCCCCACTTCCATCCCCTTAACAGCCCATCTATTATTAATGTTACAACGGCCTCGCAATCTCTCCCTCCTCCGGCCCACCACCCGCCAAACAATCAACCCACAGAACTCTGTCCTTCTACCAGCTACGTCATGGGTGGTTAAACCTGCCACACCAACCTCGGCTCTTATTTATTCAACACCATATTTCCACACTAACCCACTGTTTCTTTGGACATACCCACCAATTACCCCACCCGCTTCCCATTATATTCCTATTGACGAAGGACGATTTACCAGTTTAAATATTGTGGTTTTGCCTGGCTAATTCTACCTATGTCATCTCTACCCATAAGAAAAGCCCTTAAACCTCGTTCTGTAATGCTTTTCCATTAGGCGGTATGACATGAAATCCTGGAGTCCATGACAACTCCTTGACCGGATTGGCCACTATTTTCCAACTTCCATAAAACAGCTATCACACACAAACTGACACCACGGACTAAAATACATGAAAGCATTAATCGCCCTTGAAGACGGGGCAATTTTCGAAGGTGAATCCTTTACCGGTTCCGGCGAGACAAGCGGAGAGATCGTTTTCAACACAGGAATGAGTGGCTACCAGGAAATTTTGACCGACCCTTCCTATAAAGGGCAGATTGTCACCATGACCTATCCACTGATTGGCAACTACGGGGTCAACCCTGAGGACAACGAATCCGCAGCCATTCAGCCCGAGGCCCTTATCGTAAAGGAATACAACGCTATCCCCAGCAACTTCAGATCCACCGGCAACCTGGCTGACTTCCTAAAGGATCAGCAAATTCTCGGCATCCAAAACGTCGACACCAGGGCCTTAACCCGTCATATCAGAACGGCCGGCGCCCTACGCGGGGTCATATCCACCGAGGATCTTGACCCTGAATCCTTGGTTGCCAAG
Source organism: Pseudomonadota bacterium (assembly GCA_030597865.1). GTDB lineage: Bacteria > Desulfobacterota > Desulfobulbia > Desulfobulbales > SURF-16 > BM506. The sequence goes on from JAUVQZ010000014.1 coordinate 1,032, forward strand.
GCCAAGAATTCTCCAGGCCTGGTAGGCCGTGACCTGGTTAAAGAGGTCACCTGTACGGAACCCTACGGCTGGGCTGACAATAAACCAGCACCAGGTAGTAATTTCTCCTCCACCGGCCCAGGAAAATACCGGATTGTCGCCTTTGACTTCGGCCTGAAATACAACCAACTGCGCCTCCTTGCCGAACGTGATTGTGCGGTGCAGGTTGTGCCCGCCACCACCTCGGCCCAGGACGTCCTGGCCATGAACCCCGACGGCATCTTTCTTTCCAACGGCCCGGGTGATCCCGCCGGTGTTGAGGGGGTCATTGACACGGTGCGGGAACTTATCACCAAGAAACCCGTCTTTGGCATATGCCTTGGCCATCAAATCCTTGGCTTGGCTTACGGGGCCACCACCTATAAGCTTAAATTCGGCCATCGCGGCTCCAACCAGCCCGTTAAGGATCTCATCACCGGAAAGGTTGAGGTGACATCCCAGAACCACGGCTTCTGCGTGGATCTTGACAGCCTTAACAGGGACGAGGTCGAACTTACCCACATTAATCTGAACGACGGAAGTCTCGAAGGCATGGCCCATAAAAAATACACGTCCTTCAGTGTTCAGCACCACCCTGAGAATGCGCCTGGGCCCCATGACTCCATCTACCTCTTTGATCGTTTTATTGACTCCCTAAAATGATCAGAATCTCCCCTGCCGCCATAACCAAACAGCACCAGCCCCCCCATTGGGGCATAAAATCTCAGCCAGAAATATAAAATGCCTAAACGTACCGACATACATAAAATACTGATCATTGGCTCCGGGCCCATCATTATCTCCCAGGGCTGCGAGTTCGACTACTCTGGCACCCAAGCCGTTAAAGCTCTAAAGGAGGAGGGATACGAGGTAATTCTGATCAACTCAAACCCTGCCACCATCATGACTGATCCGGAGATTGCCGACCGTACCTATATCGAGCCGATCACCCCGGAGTTTGTCGCCAAGATCATCAAAAAAGAACGCCCCGATGCCCTGCTTCCCACCCTGGGAGGCCAGACCGGCCTTAATACCGCCATCAAATTGGCGGAGATGGGCGTTCTTAAAGAGTATGGCGTTGAGATGCTGGCTGCCAAAGTCGATGTCATCAAAAAGGCTGAGGGCCGTGAATCCTTTCGGGATGCCATGCACAAGATCGGCCTCAATGTGCCATTGAGCTTCATTGCCCACACCATTGATGGGGCCATGGAGGCCAGTGAAAAGATCGGCTTTCCCATTATTGTCAGACCAAGCTTCACCCTGGGGGGGACCGGCGGTGGTGTGGCCTATAACCGCCAGGAACTGGTTGAACTCTGTACGACCGGCCTTGATCTCTCCTTAAACACCGAGGTCATGCTGGAACGCAGCCTGCTCGGCTGGAAGGAGTATGAGCTTGAGGTCATGCGTGACAGGGCGGATAACGTTGTGATCATCTGCGCCATTGAGAATATGGATGCCATGGGGGTCCATACCGGTGACTCCATTACCGTGGCCCCGGCCCAGACCCTGACTGATCGCGAATACCAGTCAATGCGCGTTGCCGCCATCGCCATTATGCGTGAGATGGGGGTGGAAACCGGTGGCTCCAATGTCCAGTTTGCCGTCAACCCTGAAGATGGCGAGTTAATGATCATTGAGATGAATCCCAGGGTTTCCAGAAGTTCGGCCCTGGCCTCCAAGGCCACGGGATTTCCCATTGCCAAGATCGCTGCCAAACTGGCTGTCGGCTATACCCTTGATGAGATCCCCAACGATATCACAAAAAAAACCTACGCCGCCTTTGAGCCCGCCATCGACTATTGCGTGGTAAAGATCCCGCGCTGGACCTTTGAAAAGTTCCCGGAGACCAAGGATTTCCTTACCACTGCCATGAAATCCGTGGGTGAGACCATGGCCATCGGCCGCACCTTTAAAGAGGCCTTCCAGAAGGCCGTGCGCTCCCTGGAAATAGGGGTCAGCGGCTTTGGCTCCCATAAGAAATTTGAGCTTGAGGGCCGTGACCAGCGTGATCTCGACCTCAGCCTAAAGACACCCCATTCCGAGCGTATCTTCTGCATCCACCAGGCCTTGAGCCGGGGCATGTCCATTGAGAGAATCTTTGAACTGACTGCCATCGACCCCTGGTATCTCCATAACCTCAAGCAGATTGTTACCCTTGAAAAGGATATTAAAAACAAAGGTTTCGCCGGGCTGACCGGTGGTTTCCTGCGCAAGACCAAACAGTTTGGTTTTTCAGACAACCAACTGGCCTACCTCACCGGCACCTCGGAGCAGGACATCTGGCAATTGCGTGATAAAGAATCAGTCAAACCTGTTTTTAAGCTGGTGGATACCTGTGCCGCCGAGTTTGAATCATATACCCCATATCATTACTCAACATATGAGGTTGAGGATGAGGCCGTCCGCTCCGACAGGCGCAAGGTTCTAATCCTGGGCGGCGGGCCAAACCGGATCGGCCAGGGTATCGAATTCGACTATTGCTGTGTCCATGCCTCATTTGCCCTCAAGGAGTTGGGTATTGAATCAATCATGATCAACTCCAACCCAGAGACCGTTTCCACCGATTACGACACCTCGGACAAGCTCTACTTCGAGCCCCTGACCCGTGAGAATGTCCTCAATATTATTGAGAAGGAACAACCTGAGGGAGTCATTGTCCAGTTTGGTGGCCAGACCCCCCTGAACCTGGCGGTACCCCTGGCCAAGATGGGTGTCCCCATCCTCGGCACCTCCCCTGACGCCATTGACAGGGCAGAAGACAGGGAGCGCTTCCAGCAGTTCCTCCAGAAGCTAGGACTTACCCAACCAGCCAACGCCACGGCCCGCACCTTTGAGCAGGCCCTGCAAATTGCCAAAGATATCGGCTACCCGGTTGTGGTGCGTCCCTCCTACGTCTTAGGCGGTCGTGCCATGCGCATCGTTTATAATGAAAATGACCTCAAGAAATATATGATCGAGGCGGTGCAGGCCTCTGCCGACCACCCCATCCTCATTGACAAATTCTTGAAAGACGCCATTGAAATTGATGTGGACGCCATCTCAGATGGTGAGACCACTGTTATTGGCGGCATTATGCAGCATATCGAAGAGGCGGGTATCCATTCCGGCGATTCGGCCTGTGTTCTGCCAGCCCACGGTCTCAGTGACCAGATGATTAAGGAGATCAAAGAAGCCACCCGCGCCATGGCCGCTGAACTTGGTGTTATTGGCCTGATGAACGTCCAGTACGCGGTTAAGGATGAGACCCTCTACATTATCGAGGTAAACCCCAGGGCCTCCCGCACGGTACCCTTTGTCTCCAAGGCCACCGGTGTTGAGCTGGCCAAGCTGGCGACCAAGGTCATGACCGGCCTGAAATTAAAAGACCTGGGCCTGACCACCGAGGTCTCGGTAAGTCATTATGCCGTCAAAGAGGCGGTCTTCCCCTTTGACCGTTTTGAAAATGTTGACACCCTGCTGGGGCCTGAGATGAAATCCACCGGCGAGGTCATGGGCCTTGATGACTCACTGGGGCTCGCCTTTGCCAAATCGCAGATCGCGGCGGGCCAGCCCATCCCGGAAAAGGGCACCGTCCTTATCTCTGTGCGGGATAATGACAAGGTCGCCATTCTGCCGGTTGCCAAGGAGCTTGCTGAGCTTGGTTTCCATATTATCGGAACAAAGGGCACGGCCAAGTTTCTTAATGATTATGACGTGGAGTGCGAGAGGGTCTATAAAATATCTGAGGGCCGGCCCCATATTTTAGACAAGATCCATGACCAGGGTATCCAGTGGATCATCAACACCTCCCTGGGCACCAGGACCACGGAGGATTCCTTCAGTATCCGCAGAAAAGCCCTTGACCGCCACCTGCCTTACACCACGACCATTGCCGGGGCTGTGTCCATGGCCAAGGCCATTGCCACCCTCAAGAAACAGGATCTTGAGGTCAAATCGGTCCAGGAGTATTTTGCAAAATAGACAAAGGCACCCTGCCTCTGAACCTTGACCACGGACTCCGTGGAAATAAATTGCAATCTCTTGGCATGATGATTAGTTTCGTTATTCACCAAATAATTAAATCCCTTTCCGGCAACATACCTCTAGGAGCCTTCGTTGAATAATTTTTATAAAAACATCTCCATGTGGCTGATCATCGGCCTGGCCATGGTTATCCTTTTCCAGATGTTCAACAAACCCCAGCAAGGGCAAGAGATCTTAAGCTACTCCGATTTTCTGGCCCGGGTGGAATCTGGTTCTATCAGCCAGGTTACCATCCAGGGTGATGAGATCACCGGTAACACGGCCGGCAAAAACTTCAAGTCAATCTCTCCCATCACCGACCTGGAACTCTGGTCCATCCTCCGTAAATCCGGGGTTGAGGTCATTGTCAAACAGGTGGAGAAGCCACCCTGGTATATCACCATTCTCGCCAACTGGTTCCCCATGCTCCTTCTTATCGGCGTCTGGATTTTCTTCATGCGCCAGATGCAGGGGGGGGGCGGCAAGGCCCTGAGCTTCGGCAAGAGCCGCCACCGTCTCCAGGAGGGGGAGGATACCAACGTCACCTTTAAGGACGTGGCTGGCATTGAGGAGGCCAAGGATGACCTTGCTGAAATCATTGACTTCCTAAAAGAACCTTCGAAATTCACCAAACTAGGGGCCCGTATCCCCACCGGCGTCCTGCTGGCCGGCCCTCCAGGCACCGGCAAGACCTTGCTTGCCAAGGCTATAGCCGGTGAGGCCCAGGTCCCCTTCTTTTCCATCTCCGGTTCCGATTTTGTCGAGATGTTTGTCGGTGTTGGCGCCTCACGTGTTCGTGACCTTTTCAACCAAGGCAAAAAGAATGCCCCCTGTATCATCTTCATCGATGAGATTGACGCCGTGGGCCGTCATCGCGGTGCCGGTGTAGGCGGCGGCCACGATGAACGGGAGCAGACCTTAAACCAGCTCCTCGTGGAAATGGATGGTTTTGAAACAAATGATGGCGTGATTATTGTCGCTGCCACCAACCGCCCCGATGTTCTCGATCCTGCCCTGCTGCGGCCTGGCCGTTTTGACCGTCAGGTTATGGTGCCCATCCCCGATGTGGGCGGCAGAGAACAGATCCTCCAGGTCCACGCCCTAAAATTACCCCTGGACACCGATGTCGACTGGGCGATTATTGCCCGCGGCACCCCAGGTTTTTCAGGGGCGGACTTAGAAAACTTGGTGAATGAAGCCGCCCTGCTTGCGGCCCGGACCAATAAAACTAAGGTCAACATGGATGACCTTGAAGCGGCCAAGGACAAGGTAATGATGGGTGCTGAACGCAAGAGCATGATCATCACCGACAAGGAAAAAGAGGTCACGGCCTATCATGAGGCGGGCCATGCCCTCGTTGCAAGACTGCTGCCCGGCACCGACCCCGTCCACAAGGTGACCATCATCCCAAGGGGACGTGCCCTGGGGCTTACCATGCAGCTGCCAACTGAGGAAAAATACAGCCATTCCAAGAGCTTCCTGTTCAACAATATCTGTATCCTCTTAGGGGGCCGGATTGCTGAAGAGCTTATTTTCAACGAGACAACCACTGGTTCCGGCAATGACATAGAACGTGCCACGGGTCTTGCCAGAAAGATGGTGTGTGAGTGGGGCATGAGTAAAGAAATGGGCCCCCTCAGCTTTGGCAAAAAGGAAGAGCAAATTTTTCTCGGCCGGGAGATTTCACAGCATCGTGATTACAGCGAGGCAACGGCAAACCAGATTGACGCCGAGGTCAAGAAGATGGTTGTCGATGCCAATGACAAGGTCTTCTCCCTGCTCAAGGACCATATGCCCGCCTTAAAAGAGATGACGGAACTGCTTCTTGAACAGGAAACGATCAACTCCGAAGATCTTAAGATCATTCTGGAAAAATATGGCATTGCCGTGGACAATCCGGCCCCGCCACCTCGTCCGAAGAAGGCGGCCCCGGCTGCCAGCCCTGACACGGCAAGGCCAGAGGAGACTGAAAACGGCAAGGCCCCTGCAGCAGAAGAGCCAGCAGAGGAGCCAACTGACATAAAAGAGTAAAAACCGGCGTGAAAATTATCACCCCGCATCAGACATTGGACCTCAGCAGCCGGGTTCATGTCATGGGTATCCTTAATGTCACCCCTGATTCCTTTTCAGATGGTGGCATTCTCGACAATGACGATAAACTGTTCAAACAGGTTTCCTCCATGGTGGAGGCCGGGGTGGACATTCTCGACATCGGCGGCGAATCAACCAGGCCAGGGGCCCCTGCTGTTTCTTTACAGGAAGAGATGGAGCGGGTCATCCCTGCCATTGATAAAATTCGTGGCCGCTTTCCCACCCCCATCTCGGTTGACACCAGCAAGGCGGCCCTTGCCCGCCTTGCCCTCAATGCCGGCGCTGACATCATTAACGACATCAGCGCCCTGCGCTTTGACCCGGCCATGCTGCCTTTGGCAGTGGAAAAGGATGTTCCGGTCATTATCATGCATATGCAGGGCACACCGGGAACCATGCAGAAAAATCCCCATTACGACAATGTGATTGACGACATTAAGTCCGAGCTTTCTCAATGGCTGAGCAGCTACGAGGCCAAGGGGCTGGGTCGTAAAAAGATCATCATTGATCCAGGCATAGGTTTCGGCAAAAACCTGGATCATAATCTCTCCATCTTAAAACATATCCCCTCCTTCAGCGACCTCGGCTGTCCAGTACTCATCGGACATTCCCGCAAACGTTTTATAGGTATACTTCTGGATGAAGAGGAGCCGGGCAAACGCGATGTGGGCACCGCCGCCATTTCCGCCCTATGCGCCCGCTCAGGTGCTGCCATCCTCCGCGTCCACGATGTCGGCAAGACCGTGCAGGCAGTAAAACTTGCCCAGGCCATAGAGTCCGCTGTATAATTCCAAGGTGCCCTTGACCCCATTTCGTCTTGCCCCTAAGCAGAAATAGGCCTTTCAGGCCTGACAGCATTTTCAACAATCCTTTAACAACTCGGCTGCTATCCCAGTGAACGAAAAAATCAAACGATACCAACTTTACAACCGCAGCAGAAAGATACGGGCCATTAATTTTAACGCCCAATCATCAACCCTGTTCTTCAAGGTTATCCCCTTTCTGCTTCACTGTAATTATCCAGACCTGCCCGGATTTATTGATGATCCTGATTGCAAGTTTGGCATTTATCGTTTTTTGCCCGATAGATTTCTTGATGCCAACCTCTTTCGCCGTTATTTCCCTGAGTCCTCAGCCCTCAGTATCAAAACCCCCTCTCCCTACGCCCGTAACCCCTATATTCATTCCTTAAAAACCATCGGCAGCATTGGCACCATTGCCCAGGCCGCTAAATCAGACTGCGATTACTGGGTTTCGGTTCGCCATGAAGAGTTGGGGGAAAGGGGCCTGGAGCTCCTTAACGAAAAATGTACCCTGATCTCTGAATGGGCGAAAAAGCATGGCCTTGAGGTGTACTTCTTCCTGATGGATATTGACCAGACACGGGAGAACAGGTTTGATTCAAGCGCTGAAGAGGAGTCTGCCGGTTCGGCCCTAAAGCTTCTCTTAAAGGATGAGCTTTTTCGCACCCACATACTGGTGGCCGGCAAAATGCTGCTCTGGTGGCTTATCCCCCCCGGCCTCAGTCATGATGAGTATCGCCAGCACGTCAAAAAATTGGTGGCCAGCGGCGCCAGCATGGATAATTACATCGACCTAGGCTATCTATCTGACATTCCCAGGGCGGAAATTTTCGGCGCCTGCCTCTGGCAGCTCAACAAGGCCCTGGACAGCCCCTTTAAATCAGTGATCAAATTCGCATATCTTGAGCTTCTACTCAACAATGCGGACAAACTGCCCCTCTTTTCCTCAAAGATATTAAGGATGGTCACCTTCCCTGAGTTGTTGCCCGAAGATGAACCACGTCTTGAGATAACGGCAATCGATCCATACCTACTCCTGGCCCGTGACATTGTTGCCTTCTATCAACAGTCTGAAGCCGTAGGAAAGGATGACAATCTTATCCGGGAATGCCTCTTCCTAAAAACCTTAGAGGGTATGAAGTCTCAAAAGAAGAGCAAACACCTGAAAAAAACCATGGCTCTTATGGAGAACTGGCATCTTTTACCCGAGCAGATGGCGAAATTTCTTCATATCAGAAACTGGGGCTACAACGACCTGCTGGCCTCCGGGGTGGAGGTTCACAACTATCTGATCTCCACCTACAAGAGGCTGCGCCTGATCTTTTCCAGCGTCGAACAGGAAAAGATGGAGCACACCATCACCCAGCGTGACATCTCCATTCTGGGCCGCAAGCTCTTCACCTTTTACGAAAACAAGCCCCATAAGATCGAATACATCCGCAGCCTGTCCCGCGACATCATGTGCCAAAAGGACATCACCTTTCATATCACAAAGTATGAAGGGAAGATGTACTTCTATGCCTTTCAGGGAATACAGACCAGTGATTCCATCAGGGAAAATATTAACCTCCAGATCAGAAGGGGGACGCATATCGTGACCCTCATCACCTGGCTGGTGGTAAACGGCATCCTCCAGAAATCAACAGAAATCCATCTTGCCAAAAATCTCCTTCAGGTAAACCTGTCGGAAATCAAGGCGGTGGCAGACAAGATCATTTCTCACTTCCCGCTGATTACCTTTTCAAAAATACCGGCAAAGGAGCTTCTCAAGAAGGAGGCCATAACCCAGGCCCTGGCCGTGATAAATTTTCATAAACTGCCGATCAGGGGAGAAAAGGAGTTCCACTCATCAATTATCACCCTGAACAATTACGGTGAGCATTTTATCCACCACTATACCACCCTGACTCAACTCAAGAATGAATTCAGGCAGTTGTTAACCAGGCATTATGTCAGCCGCTGGAACAACAATCTGGAGGTTTTTATCCCTCCCCAGCCAGAGCAATACTATATCGAAGAGAAACTCAAAAAATAGGGCATCGCCGTATCTATTCAGGTTGTTTAGGCTGAAGGCTGTTATTAAAACCGTAGGAACGAATCTTTTATCATCTATTATAATAAAGCCCATGAATCATCTTTACCCAATAGCACCCCAAGGGTTCTTTTCTATACCCCCTTGAGGGGTGTATTCGAAGTCTACGCTTATCCCCTGCGGGGCACCTGCAGCCTAAACAGCTAATACGCTAAATAATTACAAATCCCCATGACAACAGTAACATTCTACCATTCCATCCTTTGACCCCGCTGCCATCTGGCAGGCCGGGCGCTTGCTAAACTTCAAGGGGAATTCCCTGATCTGGAAATCCATAAGATGGATGTGACCCTGCAGCCCAAGAAAGCCCTGCAGGCCGGAGTCAGAATGATCCCCTGTCTCAGGGCCGGCGACAAGAGGCTCAGCGGCATCATGCTCAACAAGGAGAAAATACGCTCCTTTATCAAGCACCTTTAAGCCAACCCCTTCTCCTTTTCAGATATCATCCTGCCGACCGGCCAACGGCTGATCAGCCACTCCACTCCATCCCCTCGCCAAACATCATGGTGCCATGGATAGCCCCTTGGCTACCTTGAATAATTGCCTTTTCATCCACAGGCACGGCTCAGGGTCTGCGCCTACCTGATCTTGAACGAAAACTCTCATTATTCAAGATACCCTCTATGGGGAAAGGGTATTATGGCGCCATTAAAAATTTAGACACAACAGCAATTCTTGTCTTTCCCCAGAGTGATGATTATCATTGGAAATGACTTTTCACCTAAGACAAGGGTCAATGCATGGACATTAAATATGGTTTGCCATCGAGTAATAAAGGCGAGTGTAACGATGAACGTTCCACAACCTGCGGGTTCCGCTCGCAACTTCCTGAAATCGTTGATGACCTGGTGGGCAGTTGCCTTGCCAGTGACTGCTTTGAGCATATCAATGCCGACCCTCTGCCCTCAAGGGAAAAGGCCATTGATATCCTGGAGCGCTGCCGGGACATCCTCTTTCCCGGCTACTTCCGGCACCAGGATATCGACAGGATCAACCTCGAATACCGGATGGGACTTGAGGTCTCAGCCCTTTATGACCGCCTGGCCATAGAAATAACCTATGCCATCCGCCACGAATGCATGCGCCACGACAAGACCTGCCAGCACTGTGATGAGCAGGGCAAACAAAAGGCCTTTGCCTTTCTCCAGTCCCTGGGCAGCATCCGAAAAGTCCTGGCCACCGATGTCAGGGCGGCCTATGATGGTGATCCTGCCACCAGCAGTTATGATGAGATCATCTTCTGCTATCCGGGCATCCTGGCCATTACCATCCACCGTGTCGCCCACCGGCTCAATGAGCTTGAGGTACCCATCCTGCCGCGCATTATGACGGAGTACGCCCATTCCGTCACCGGTATTGATATCCATCCAGGCGCCGAGATCGGCGAATCCTTTTTCATTGATCACGGCACCGGCGTGGTTATCGGCCAGACCTGCCAGATCGGTAACCAGGTCAAAATCTACCAGGGCGTTACCTTAGGCGCCCTCTCCTTTAAGCGCGATGAGTCCGGCCACCTTGACCGCCAGGCCAAACGCCATCCCACCCTGGAGGACAACGTCACCGTCTATGCCGGCACCACCATCCTCGGCGGTGACACGATCATCGGCGAGAACTCCGTAATCGGCGGTAATGTCTGGCTGACCAAATCCGTACCCGTAGATTCCAAGGTTCTTCTCAATCCGCCGGAGCTTATCATTAAATAGGAGGGACTATATCGTTTGCCACCCCGTTTAGTGCTTCAGTTTCTCATTTATGCCGCCCATCCTTTTATGCGTCTAAGAGTGATTTATCGCAGCCATTCCCAGGAAACGCCAATATAAATCGCAAAAAAATGAAAAAAACCCACGAAACAGTAGCAAAATTCCTTGAATTAGGTTAATTTTTCACGGTTTTGCACCAACACCCGGCCTTCGGTCGGTTTTCCCATGTCAAAACTCCACAAATACCCCTTGGGGTGCTCGTGGTAGAGAATTCAAAGATATTTTCTTTCTATTATCAAACACAACACAAGGAGCTCTTATGTCCAGGAAAATGGTAACCATCGATGGTAATCAGGCATGTACCCATGTTGCCTATGCCACCAGCGAGGTCATTACAATTTACCCCATCACCCCGTCAACATCGATGGCGGCTGAATCTGACGCTAAGGCCGCAGTCATGCAAGAAAACATCTGGGGTTCCATCCCAGTTGTAACTCAGATGCAATCTGAGGGTGGCGTTGCCGGTTCCCTGCACGGTTCCTTGGCCTCTGGGGCGCTGTGTACTACTTTTTCCGCATCCCAGGGTCTGCTGCTTCTGCTCCCTAATATGTATAAGCTTGCCGGTGAGCTTACTCCCACTGTATTCCATATCACTGCCCGTTCCATCGCCTGCCAGGGTCTCTCCATCTTTGGCGACCATAGTGATATCAATGCCGCCCGTCAAACGGGTTGGGGCATGCTTTGCTCACAGAATGTTCAGGAATGCCAGGACATGGCCCTTATTGCCACCCAAGCCACCCTTGAGTCCCGCGTCCCCTTCATGCATTTCTTTGATGGTTTCCGGACCTCAGCTGAAATTCAGAAAATTGAGCAGCTGACCAACGAAGACATGGAATCCTTCATTGATGAGGATCTCATTACCGCCCACCGCTCCCGCGCCCTGACCCCAGATCGGCCAACCATTCGCGGCACAGCTCAAAACCCTGATGTATACTTCACCGGTCGTGAGACGGTTAATAAGTATTATGATGCCACCCCGGGCATTATCCAGGACAACATGGATAAGTTTGCTGCCCTCACCGGCCGTCAGTATAATCTCTTTGATTATTATGGTTCCCCGGATGCCACTGACGTTATCGTCATGATGGGTTCCGGTTCTGAGACCGTTGCCGCCACCATTGATTACCTGGCAGCCCAGGGTTCCAAGGTTGGTTTGGTCATCGTTCGTCTCTTACGGCCATTTGACGCCAAGGCCATGGTGAACACCCTGCCTTCCACCGTCAAGCGCATCACCGTTCTTGATCGTACCAAGGAGCCTGGTTCTGCTGGCGAGCCTCTGTATCTTGATATTCGTTGCGCCGTTGGTGAGGCTGCTGAAAGCAATGCTGCTGTTTGTGCACCAACCATTATTTCCGGTCGTTACGGCCTTGGTTCCGCTGAGTTCACCCCCGCCATGGTTAAGGCTGTCTTTGACAACATGGCTGGTATGGCTCCAAAGAACCGCTTCTGTGTTGGACCAAACGACGATGTAACCTTTTCTTCTCTCTCCTTTGATGCTGATTTCACCATCGAAGGCGACGATGTCTACCGGGCCATGTTTTACGGACTGGGTTCTGACGGTACTGTTGGTGCCAACAAGAACACCATTAAGATCATCGGTACAGAGACTGATAACTCTGCCCAGGGTTATTTCGTCTACGACTCAAAGAAGTCCGGTTCCATTACCACCTCCCATCTTCGTTTTGGCGCCAACCAGGTTGTTGCCCCTTACCTTATTAATAAGGCCAACTTCATCGCCTGTCATAATCCAACATTCCTGGATCAATACGACATGGTCGGCAACCTGGAAGAAGGCGGCACCTTCCTTCTCACCACCACCCACGACGCCAAGTCCATCTGGAAGACCCTGCCGGCAAAGGTGCAGGCCGACCTGATTGCCAAGAAGGCTAATTTCTACATCATCGATGCCATTGCCCTGGGCCATGCCTTGGGTCTGGGCGCTCGCATCAACATGATCATGCAGACCGCCTTCTTCCTGATCTCTGGAATTCTTACCAAAGATGAGTCCATCAAGGCCATTAAAGATGCCATCAAGAAGACCTACGGCAAGAAAGGCGACAAAGTCGTGCAGATGAACTACGACGCGGTTGACGGCGCCATCGAGAACATCGTTGAGGTGAAGCTTGGTAAGTCCACTAAGGGACACGCCATGCCTGACACCGTTCCTGCCGATGCCCCGGAGTTTGTTCGCGAGGTAACGGCCCAGATGATCCAGGGAAAGGGCACCGGCATTAAGGTGTCTCAGATGCCTGATGATGGTACATGGCCCACCGCTACCACCCAATACGAGAAACGCAACATCGCGGTGAACGTTCCGGAGTGGCTGTCTGAAAACTGTATCCAATGTGGTCGTTGTTCCTTTGTGTGCCCCCACGCTGCCATCCGCCTGAAGGTGGTTGATAAGCTCAAAGGCACCACGCCCAAGACCTTCAAGACCCTTGACGCCATCGGTAAGGAGTTCAAAGGCAAGACCTTTGCCATTCAGGTATTCACTGAAGATTGTTGTGGTTGTACTCTCTGCGTTGACACCTGTCCTGCAAAGACCAAGGCCCTGGCCATGGTTACAAATACAGAAGAGCTGAAGAAGACCCAGCAGAAAAATGTAAAATTCTTCCTGAGCCAGCCTGAGATTGATCCAGCGGCGGTTAATGCCGGCACAGTCAAAGGAAGCCAGCTCCTTCGTCCACTCTTTGAGTTCTCCGGCGCCTGTGCCGGTTGTGGTGAGACTCCTTACATCAAGCTTGTTACCCAGATGTTCGGTGACCGCATGATGGTCGCCAACGCCACTGGTTGTTCCTCCATCTATAGTGGCAACCTGCCAACCACACCCTATTGTCAACGTGAGGATGGTCGTGGGCCTGCCTGGGCCAACTCCCTGTTTGAGGACAATGCTGAGTTTGGTCTTGGTATGCGTGCTGCCATTAACAAGCTTTCTTCACAGGCTGTAGAGCTCATGGAAAAAGCAGTTGCCGCAAAGCTTATTCCTAAGAAGATGGCTGACGATATTCTTGATGCCGAGCAAAAGACCCAAATGGACATCGAAGCTCAACGTGAGCGTGTTGGCAAATTAAAGTCCAAGCTTGGTGGCAAGGACAATGTTATTGCCAAGCGCCTCATGCCTGTAGCTGATTATCTGGTGAAGAAGTCCTGCTGGATCTTCGGTGGTGACGGTTGGGCCTATGATATCGGTTACGGTGGTCTGGACCACGTTCTGGCCTCTGGCGAGAATGTTAATGTGTTGGTTCTCGACACCGAAGTCTACTCAAACACCGGTGGTCAGATGTCTAAGTCCACTCCCCGTGCTGCTACAGCGCAATTTGCTGCAGGCGGTAAGAAAATGCCTAAGAAGGATATCGGCATGATCTTCTCCACCTACGGCAATGTATACGTTGCCAAGGTAAACATGGGTGCTAATCCTGCCCACGTTGCCAAGTGTATCGCCGAAGCTGAGGCCTATGACGGACCTTCGTTGATCATTGCCTACTCCCATTGCATCAACCACGGGATCAACATGACCAAGGGTCTCCAGCAACAAAAGATGGCTGTTGATTGTGGTCACTGGCCGCTGTACAGCTACAACCCAGAGCTCGAAGCAGCTGGTAAGAATCCTTTGAAGATTGTTTCCAAGGAACCCACCATCAAATTCGCTGACTATGCCTTAACTGAAAATCGTTACCGCATGCTGAAGATGATGAACCCTGAGCATGCTGATGAGCTCATGGATATGGCCCAGGCGGATGTTGATAAGTCTCTCAAATTCCTCCAGGCTCGCGCTGCATCCCTTGAGCCAGAGAAATAAGAAGTAGTTATTTCTTGAACCTAAAAAAAAGGGGCGATGTGGAAGTTTCCACATCGCCCCTTTTTTTGGGCTCTTCGTCAATTTGCGGGAATGACTTTGTTTTTGCCACGGAAACCACGGAAGAAAGGCCTGGGAGAGGGAAGATGTCAGCCTTCAAACTCGCGGCTAACCATCTTTCCAAACACAAAGAGTCTTCCCGGACTTCGATGATGAACCTTTTTGTGTGGGTTATAGAGCTACGCCCTTAAGGAAAAGAACTCCTAAAAACTAAAGAATAATGCCGCGCTCCTTAAGCTCATTGATGATGATCTTCACACATTATTTCTTACTCATTTGCCAGTGGTGAATACAATTTTAGACTTCCTTATTTCCGGAAGCGTCCTCTTTATCTTGAAAACGAATAATATCATCCTCCTCAAGGTAGCTGCCTGACTGAATTTCTATTATTTCCAGGGCTATGACCCCTGGATTTTCAAGCCGATGCCTTGTCCCCAGAGGGATAAAGGTGGATTCATTTTCACTGAGCATAAATATCTCGTCGCCGCGGGTTATGCGGGCCGTCCCCCGTACGATGATCCAATGTTCTGCCCGGTGGTGATGCATCTGTAGGGACAGGGAGGCCCCTGGCTTCACCTGAATCAACTTCACCTGAAAACGTTTGCCCAGGGCAATTGATTCATATGTTCCCCAGCGACGATAGACGCGGCGGTGGAGATCAATCTCCTTGCGCCCCTCTTTTTCAAGGGCGGCAACAATGTGGCGGACATCCTGGACATGCGCTTTGTCGGTGACTAGAACAGCGTCAGCGGTTTCGACAATAATATGGTCGCTAAGGCCGGCAGTGGCGACAAGTCTACTGCTGGCATGAATATAGCAATTGTTGGTATCATGGGCCACCACATCACCGGTCAGCACATTGCCATCATGATCATGATCGCCAACCTCCCACAGAGCTTTCCACGATCCGACATCCGTCCAGTCCGAACCCAAGGAAACCAGCGCCCCCCTGTCCGTCCTTTCCATCACGGCATAATCAATGGAGTCGGCCGGGCAGCCGGAGAAGATAGCACTGTCCACCCTTAAAAAATCAAGGTCCCTGACCGCTTCGGCATAGGCGCTGCGGCAGGCTGAGGAAATGCCAGGGGCATAGCTGTCCATCTCACGTAAAAGGATGTCCGGTCCCATAAGATAGATGCCGGTATTCCATTGATACCCCCCGGCATGGACAAGACCCTCGGCAGTGGCCTGGTCAGGCTTCTCAACAAATCCCTCCACCTTGCAGGCGACTGCCAGTTCTCCGGTCAGTTCCCTACCCTTTTTGATATAGCCATAGGCAGTTTCTGGCTTCGTCGCTGTGACCCCGAAGGCCACCAGATACCCTTGCTGGGCGACATGCCGGGCTGAGGCCACGGCGTCATGGAATCCGGCAATATTGCCAATCAGATGATCCGCCGGTAACACCAGAAGCAGGGCATCGGCAAAATGATCCATCACATAGAGGGCGGCCAGGGCAGCTGCAGGGGCCGTATTTCTTCCCTGGGGCTCTAAAAGAATTTGTGCCGAAGAGTGGTCGATTTCACGAAGCTGCTCCGCGACCAGGAAGCGGTGCTCCTCATTACAGATGACAAGGGGGCATGTGACATCTACCAAGCCCGCCAGACGCAGGATGGTTTGTTGCAGGAGGCTCTCTTTGCCGTTCAAGGCCAGAAGCTGCTTGGGATAGCATTGCCGAGAAAGGGGCCAGAGACGACTTCCCGAACCGCCACATAAGATAACCGGGACAATCTTTTTCACCCATACACCTCATTTGCAAACACGTTACTGGTCCTGCTTATTACCCCTGACACCCTCATCAAGATAGGCAACCAACTCCTGCAGACCACGGCCAAAGGAAAAACCCTGCTGGAAAGCAAAACGTTCTCGCAGGAGGCTGATATCTGCCAGGGAATGTTTGACATCTCCCTGGCGGGGGGGCTGGTGGGTCGCGGCAATGGACCGGCCAACTAACGCCCTGAGCTGATCAACCAACTCTAAAAGACTGGTCTGGGTTGCTGTTCCGACATTCACCGGCCCACTCTCCAGAGATTGGCAAGTAAGGGCCTTGACAAGAATAGTCACAAGATCTGCCACATAGATGAAATCCCGGGTCTGCTCACCATCACCAAATATGGTGATGGCTTTCTTTTTCAGAGCTCGATCAACAAAGATACTGATGACCCCGGAGTAAGGGGATGAGGGGTCCTGCCGAGGGCCAAAGACATTAAAAAAGCGGAAAATGCCGGGCTCTAGGCCATATTCCCGGCTGTAGAAATCAAGATAATACTCGCTAGCCAATTTATCGGCAGCATAGGGTGTCAGGGGCTGCACTGGTGCCTGTTCAGATATGGGAAGAGGTGCGCCATTACCATAAACGGCGGCCGAGGAGGCAAAGAGAAAACGCCGGACCTTATGGAGTCGACAGGCCTCAAGCAGGTTGAGGGTGCCGATGAAATTTGCGGCGTGGGTGCCGGCCGGGTCTTCAACAGAGGCCTGAACCGAGGCCACAGCCGCTAAGTGGACAATGGCTGTGACGCCCTGTACCGCCTGATCAACAACCTGACGATCAGCGACATCGCCTTGGACAATCTCCAATCCTGAATGATCAGCAGGCAGATTGACAGACCTCCCAGTGGAGAAGTTATCAAGAACCCTGACCAGGAAACCGCTCGCCAGCAGGCTCTCAACAAGATGGGAACCGATAAAGCCGGCGCCGCCAGTAACAAGAATCTTTTTTACGCTTTCTGGCATTGTTTACGTCCAGATGAAATTTCCAGGGCCCTGCCTGGCAGGGAGAGTTGTTCACCTTGCTCAAGAGGTGCCCGGGTGAGACCTTTCAGCTTGTGAGCAGATAAAAACCAGTATCGCATCAACTCCTATAGTTTGCCAGCATACTTCCTCGCCCCTGAGGGAGAGGGCCAGGGGTGAGGAGGATATAGCATGTTCCAAAAATCAATGCTTCCCGCAAATCTTTCACCCCCACCCCAACCCTCCCCCATCAAGGGGAAGGGAGTATTGTTGCGACATCTAGGTGTTGACACGACACTAGCCGCCGAAGATCACCCGGCAGAATTTCCTCTTGCCAACCTTAAGGAGCACCTCACTTTGGGCCGGGACATTATGATCCTGATCGGTGGTTTTTTCGCCATCAAGGGACACGGCGTTTTGCTTGATCATCCGACGGCCTTCCCCTGTGCCCTTCACCATTCCAGCCTCGGCCAGAAGCTTTGGCAACCAGATTGTCTCCTCCGGCCAGGAGCACTGGTATTCAGGAATATCATCAGGCAGGTCATGCTTTTTAAAGACGGTTTCAAAATGGGCCTCGGCATGGAGGGCGGCACCTTCATCATAGAAACGGGCCGTTATCTCCCGGGCCAGCTGCATCTTGGCGGCCTTGGGATGCACCGTGCCGTTTTCCACATCCGCCTTCAGCTTATCTATCTCTTGTTTAGTCAGATCACTGAGCAACTCATAATAGCGCCACATGAGCTCATCGGAGATGGACAGGATCTTGCCGTAGACATCATTGGCCTCATCGGTAATACCGATATAATTGCCCAGGGACTTGCTCATCTTGTTAACGCCGTCAAGCCCTTCCAGGAGCGGCAGGGTAATGACCACCTGGGGATCCTGGCCCCAGGTGCGCTGCAGGTCACGTCCCATAAGGACATTAAAACGCTGGTCCGTTCCACCAAGCTCGACATCCGCCTCCAGGGCCACCGAATCATAGCCCTGGATGAGGGGGTAGAGAAACTCATGGATGGAGATGGCCTGATGGCCTTCAAAACGTTTCCGAAAATCGTCCCGTTCAAGCATCCTGGCCACGGTGAGCTGGGAGGCCAGCTGAATCATGTCAAGGGAGGTAAGCTTATTGAGCCATGTACTGTTAAAGACGATCTTGGTCTTATCCGGGTCAAGGATCTTAAAGATCTGTTCCTTATAGGTCTCGGCATTTCTGGCAACATCCTCTTTGGTGAGCGGCGGCCTGGTCTTGCTCTTGCCGGTGGGATCACCGATCATGCCGGTAAAATCACCAATCAAAAAAAGGATTTCATGGCCAAGATCCTGAAAATGCTTCAATTTCTGGATGAGGACGGTGTGACCAAGGTGGAGATCAGGGGCCGTTGGATCAAAACCAGCCTTGACGCGCAGGGGCTTGCCTGTCGCCTCCGATTTTTTAAGCTTGGCAATCAGATCATCTTTATTGATGACATCGACAGTACCCCTTTCGATGAGGGCAACTTGCTGTTCAATTGTATAATTCATGGTAAAAAGCAGAATGTATAGAAGGTATAGAATGTAGTGAATGGTGTAGGAGGTTATTCTTCTTTACCTCCTATACCTTCTTTATATTCTTTACCTTCCAGCAGTTTTTAGCAGTTACTTGGCATATTGGACGGAGCGTGTTTCACGGATCACGGTCACCCGGATCTGCCCGGGATAGGTCAGATCACTCTCGATCTTCTTGGCAATATCCTTACTGAGAAGGCCGGCAGCAGGATCGTTAACATCATTACTGTCAACAACAATACGAATTTCGCGGCCTGCCTGAATGGCAAAGGATTTTTCCACTCCCTTAAACGACATGGCAATCTGCTCCAGATCGTCAAGACGTTTGACATAGGACTCAAGCATTTCTTTTCGAGCACCGGGCCGGGCGCCGGAAAGGGAATCAGCTGCCTGAACCAACACATCTAAAATAGAGCTAGGGGCCACATCTTCGTGGTGGGCGGCAATGGAATGGACAATTGCCTCAGGCTCACCATACTTTTTAGCGAGGTTTGCCCCGATACTGGCATGGGATCCTTCGACCTCATGATCAACAGCCTTGCCGATATCATGCAGGAGTCCGGCCCGTTTGGCCTGCTTGACATCAAGCCCCAGTTCCGCCGCCATAATGCCGCAGAGGAAAGCAACCTCAAGTGAATGCTGGAGGACATTCTGGCCATAGCTTGTCCGATAGCGCAGACGGCTAAGAAGCATGATGATTTCATGGTGAACACCATGGGCGCCCACGTCAAAGGTCGCCTGTTCGCCAGAGTCACGCATGGTGGTCTCTAGTTCCTTCTCCACCTTGGCAACGACCTCTTCAATGCGGGCCGGATGGATACGGCCATCAACAATAAGTTGCTCAAGGGCCTGGCGGGCAACCTCGCGGCGTACTGGATTAAAACCGGAGAGAATAACCGCCTCAGGCGTATCATCAATAATAATATCAATACCAGTGGCAGCCTCAATGGCCCGGATATTGCGACCCTCCCGGCCGATAATCCGGCCCTTCATCTCATCGTTGGGCAGCGGCACCACAGAGACGGTCTTTTCAGCGACATAATCTCCGGCATAACGGGAAATGGCCAGGGCCAAAATATTTTTCGCCTTCTTATCCGCCTCGATTTTCATCTCGTTTTCGATGCGGACAATGGTCTTGGCAGCTTCCATACGGGCCTCACTCTCAATGCTCTCGGTGAGTTTTGCCATGGCCTCTTCCCTTGAGATGCCGGAAATTGTTTCAAGCCTAGAACGCTGTTCTTCTATGAGGGAGTCAATCTCCTTTGTCCGTTCCACCAGCTTCACTTGGCTGCTAGCCAGGGACTCTTCCTTGTTGAGCAGATCCATCTCTCGTTTATCAAGCAAATCAACCTTGCGATTTGCCTGCTCAACCCTTTGGCTCAGCAACTCCTCTTCCTTCAGCAGGGTAAGCTTTAGATCATGGGCGTCTTTTTCAGCATCTTGCCTTAACTGCAGAGATTCCGCCTTGATCTGCAGCTCGGCATTTTTTTTAATCTGGGTGGCTTCAGTGAGGGCATTTTCAAGCAGTTTACGGCGCTGACTTTCAATGTCCTGCTGCCTGCTGTCCTCCATTTTCTTTTTCAAAAGGAAGCCAGCCACTATACCAACAACAGCAAAAACAATACTATATATCAAAACCTGTGTAGTCACGGGGTATCTCCAGGGATAAGACCTTCACATCGCCGATGCTGGCAAACACCTACTTGGCCAACGTTGGCAGGTCAATTATATAAAAAAGAAGGAAGGTGAAAAAAGAGAAAAATCTACCTAGAAAGGTACATATAATGAAGGAATGGTCAAAAAAAAGGGGTCTGGTCTAGCTAATACTTCCGCCCCTTGCAAAACATCCTTTAAACCAAAATAAATTCTTCATATATAATCTGGGCTCAGCCAGTAATTTTTCAGCAATGTTTCCCTCTGTCTAACGACCAGAGAAAATCCTCTTTTTTAACACTTTATTCTTTTGTGGCACAAGGGCAGCGTATCTATACGTCACCATTCTTCCAAGGGGAAGTTTGTACATCTCATATAAAATCTGCTTATCTTCTTTACGACAGGCAGCTACAAAAAATCGTCAGTTTAAGTCAAGGACGACAAAAATCCCCCGCCTTGGCCGTCTCGACAGCTACATCGAACCTAACATAGTTAGGTGGGTGAAGCTCATAATACCCTCGAGTGATTTCGCAGTAAAGCGAACATTCTCTAATGTACCAGGGGAGTCGCCCTTGATGTATGAGTTGGCTCGAAAATGCTGTCAAAAACGAACCAGGCAGGGGAAAAGGGTAGAAGGGTAAACGTCCCCTTAAAGAACCTGTTCAATGCTGACGTGAATGCGCTCAACAGATTCTTCTGTTTTTAAACGATACTCCTCAAAATCTCTTTTCAGCCGTACATACTTGCCAGCCATATTGAGGCTGGCAAGAATAGCAATTTTATTCACAGACAGACTGGAGCTATGGCCTTCCCCTTCGAGCTGGGACTTTACCAGCCCTAAAATTTCCTGAACGTCCTCCTCCTGAGCATCGGTGTACAGGGGATACTCCTGTCCGAGAACTTCAAATTTAACCACCCTCTCCATACTATTCCCACCTAAAAAAAAAGCTACAAAATTCCTGTCTATGGCCCTAAACACCCATATTAAAGAGCTTCTTTTGCGATTCCTGACCGGTCGGGCTCCCTGGGCTTTCTTCTTGAGCGGTAGCCCCGGCACCTGCCTTGGCTATCTCCCACTCTTCGAGCTTGGTCAGGATTGAGCTCACCCGATGATGAACCTCCTCCTTATCGCCATGCATCTCAAGAATCTTATCATGGAGCCTGCCAAGCTCCTGTTTTTTTTCGTCAACCTCTGCCACAAGCATCTCGTTTTGCGTTTTCAACGCTGCATACTGAGACAATAATCGACCAACAATATCTTCAAGCCGTGTTAATCCTTCAAACTCCATTCGATATCTCCCAAACAGCCCATGCCAAATGAATCATTTTCTTTCACCGACATAGCCCAATAGTATAAAGAAAAACTTAAACATTTTTTCATATAATCAACCCAAAAAACCAAAGTCAAGGACTGTTTAGCAAGGGGTAGCCCTTGAAAACACGGGTTACGGCTGATCGTCCATGGGTACAATGGTAATTGTATTTTCAGTAATGGACACAGTTCCAGGTGAGACGATGCTGCCCGCTCCCAGCTTGACACCAATCAGCACAGCCCCTGGCCCGACCATGACATCATCACCGATATAGCAGTTTTTAATAAAGGAATGGGCCCCTATTTCACAGTGCCGGCCGATGAAAACATTTTGATCAATCGTGCAGTTGGCCTGGATAACGGTATCCTGACCTATGGCGGTGGCAGGGTTAATCGACAGGGTCGAGGGCCTCTGCAATGAGACCCCGGAATCCCACAACTTGCCAAACAATTCTTGCTGTTTGATATCGTGGGCCTCTGCCAACTCCTGGCGGGAGTTGACCCCCAAGATCTCCTGGCTATTCGCACAGAGGAAACTGGCAACCTTGACACCTGCCCCATTACCCTTTCTTACGATATCAGTGAGATAGACCTCACCCTGGGCATTATCCGTATCAACCGTTGCAAGAACCTGAAAGAGAAATTCGCGCTGAACCAGATATATACCGCCATTAATTTCCTTGATAGATCGCTGGGCATCCGTACCGTCTTTTTCCTCGACAATCTCCAGAAGTTGCCGCTGCTCATTACAAACCATCCTGCCATATCCGAAGGGATTATCAACCTCGGTGCCCATAACAGAGATCACATTTTGCTGGGCCTCATGCTGAGCAATCATGTCCTGCAATGTTTCGGGCCGGATGAGAGGTGTATCTCCGCAGAGGATAAGCACGGTATCACAGTCGGCATCGACCATGTCTTCGCAAACCAAGACGGCATGTCCGGTACCATTCTGCTCCCCCTGCACGACATAAGAGACATCGTAATCAGCCAAGGCCCCTTGGACCATTTCAGACTGATGTCCCACAACGACGATGGTTTGGGCCAAGGGTAACTGCAGGGTAGCATCAAGAACATGACATACCATGGGCTGAAAAAAAACATGGTGAAGCACCTTGGGCAGGGCTGATTTCATCCTTGTACCTTTACCGGCAGCAAGAACAAGACAAGAGATTTTCATATACATACCTTTAGCGATTAATGATCAAAAGGTAGTATAACGAAGGAAATGAATGAGGCGTATAAAAAATACGCTGCCCATAAAAAGAAAGACAAGGGCAGTGGCAATACAAATCTCAAAAAAGTTTGTTCATCAAAAGGAGAGCACGTAGGCAAAAAAAAAGGTTCATCATCGAAGTCAGGGAAGACTCTTTTGTTTGCAAAGATGGTTAGCCGCGAGTTTGAAGGCTGACATCCTCCCCCTCCCAGGCCTTTCTTCCGTGGTTTCCGTGGCAAAAACAAAGTCATTCCCACACATCGACGATGAACCAAAAAAAAGCGGGTATTCTCCTGGGAAATACATTCCAGAAAAATACCCGCTCCCTGGCTGCCCAAGGGGTAAAGATCAAAATCCAAAAAAAACACCCTAGGAAACCTGCGGTGCCTCCGGGACATCATCACCATGGCATTCCATACAGTTAAACTGGCCGGTTATGCCATGATCAGAGGC
>JAUVQZ010000105.1 GCA_030597865.1 Pseudomonadota bacterium
GACAAGGGAGATGGCCCCGGTTTCTTCGGAGACAACAACGATCACCGCATCTGTTTCCTCGGAAAGGCCGATGGCGGCCCGGTGCCGTGTACCCAGGGAGCGGCTGATGTACGGGTTTTTGGTAAGGGGCAGGACGCAGCGGGCGTTTAGTATCCTGCCCTTGCGGACAATGACACCGCCGTCATGGAGGGGCGATGAGGTGTGAAAGAGGCTGATGAGCAGCTCTTTACTCAGCTTGGCATCAAGGGTGACCGCTGATTCCAGATAATCCCGGAGCCCTGTTTCCCGTTCAATAACCATGAGCCCGCCGATTTTACGCCTTGATAAATATTCACTGGCACCGATCACCTCGGCCAGTGACTGGCCTTCATCCTCCCCTGGTCTGGTTGCAAAGGGGGTCTGGCCCATTTGGGTGAGGGCACGGCGGATGTCACGCTGGAAAATGATGATGATAATCAGCAGGATGGAGCTTAGGAAACGACCCAGAAGCCAGTAGAGAGTTAGGAGTTGGAGCTCGCGGGCCACAAAATAAACAACGATCAGGACAAAGATACCGGCCAGCATCTGCACCGCCCGGGTGCCCCGGATGAGCAGGATGCCCCGGTAAATGATAAAGGAGACAATGAGGATGTCTGCCAGATCAAAAAGAAGGCGATATGATTGGAAAAAATGGTAGAGGGCTTCTGTCATTTACGAAAAATGGGTCATGGATTGATTGCTGTTGTTAAACGGCCGGAGCGTGTTGAATCTCAGCATTTTTTTATCATATAGAAAATAAAGCAACTTTGCGAGATTAAAGCGGTTTATAGCCAAGAAAAGTGGTGAGGCCCTGCCGGCTTCAACCCGGTTTGGCCCAGGTTCCATGGCAGCTTTCCCTGGTTTCGGCCCCTGGTCGCAGCTTTTTTGGTTGACTGCTAAAAGGTTGTTTGGGCAATCCACGTGTGAAAACAGTATGTTACATCGAGGACGCCCTTTGGGGTTTTTTTTTGGTTGCCGTCCATCTTGACACCCCTGGAAAATTTATTTATATGTTCGTGTTTCGTAAGTCCTTGCTGATGATTATGCCTGTTTTTAGGATGGCTGCCAGGCATGGATAGATTGAATAATAACGGTTCTGTAAAAAAATACCCTGGATCCTGTTTGTACGTATCCGGGAATCCCCACCTCACTCAACCAGGGTAGGCATTTTTTGCAGGGCTCTTCACCGACGTTTTTTACAAAGAGGAAAAAGAGTGGCTAATCACAAATCAGCAATAAAGAGAAATAAGCAGAATGCAGTTCGTCGTGCCCGCAACCGTGCAATCCGTACCTACATGAAGACCTGCATCAAGCGTATTGACGCAGCCATTGAAGAAAATTCAGTGGACAATGCCCAGTTGGCATTAAAAGTGGCTGTGCCGGTCATCATGAAGGCTGCCTCCAAGGGCACCCTGAAGAAGGAGAATGCCTCCCGTAAGGTTTCCCGTCTCACCAGGCGGGTTAATCAATTTGCAGCAGGTGCGGCGTAGTTTTTTCGGCCTATTTATGGGCCCCAGGAAGAACCTAAGGAGAAGCCTTTAATGGCCCTGTTGCCGCTTCAAGGAAACGATGAGACATCAGGCCGCGATAGATGGTGATGAAATACCGACAGTGTCGATGATGTTTTTTCCCTTATTGCCCAAGGGACGTACGTTTCTTGGGAGCCATTGCTCCAATCATCTTCTCTAAAAAAAAGTCATGGAACCGTAATTCGGCTCCGTGGCTTTTTTTTTGGCGGCTCTTTCCTGCGCTCCAAGCTTGCCGGCCCCGTAAAAAGGCAAAAAGATGCACCCGCAAGGGCCATAAGCCGGCGTACAGCAGTGATGCGGCCTAAGGGTATCTGGTCGATTTGTCGTTGCCATGTTTGGCTGGCCAGCGACGTATTGCCGGAGCACCACGTTTGACAGCTTTTGTCTGGCATGGGCCTTCACAGCACGTATATCGAGGATGTCTGAAAAATGTATAAACCTGGTTTGGAAGATTTTAAGCAATTGGCGGCTGGGGCGGGGTTAATTCCCGTCTGTCGGGAAATTGTCGCTGATCTTGATACGCCACTCACCGTCTTTGCCAAGCTTGCCGGCGATGAGTCCCACGCCTTTTTGCTTGAGAGTCTTGAGGGTGGTGAGACGTGGGGCCGCTATTCCTTTGTGGGCTATGATCCCCTCCTGACCTTTGAGAGCCAGGGCACGGATATCAAGATTCGCCAGGGTGATGATGTCTCTGAGCTGAGCGGTGACCCCCTGGCGGAGCTTAAAAAACTGCTGGCATCCTTTAATGCCTGTACGGACAGTACTTTTCTGCCCCGGTTTTTCGGGGGCGCTGTCGGCTATCTCGGCTACGATATGGTGCGCTTCATGGAGCGTCTGCCAAAGACCAATCCCGCCATGACCGAGCTGCCGGAAAGCTCCTTTATGGTGCCCAGGTTTATCCTGATTTTTGACAATCTCAAGCAGACCTTGAGCGTGGTCAATTGCGTCAGGGTGGCAGGAGGCGCTGACCTTGACCATGTCTACCAGCAGGCCCTGGCTGATATCGACAGGGTCATTGACAGGCTCAAGAGCCGTCCCCTGCCCCATGACGTGGTGGAGGGGGACGGGCCCTTCGGACCCCACGAGTTCACCTCCAATATGGAGCCGGATGCCTTTAAGGATATGGTGGCCAAGGCCCAGGAGTATATCATGGCCGGGGACATCATCCAGGTCGTGCTCTCCCAGCGTTTCCACACCAAGACTGATATCCCGCCCTTTCTTCTCTACCGGGCCCTGCGTCATGTCAACCCCAGCCCCTATCTCTTCTATGTCAGAATGGGGGATGTCATCCAGATAGGTTCATCCCCGGAGATCCTGGTCCGCCTTGAGGACAACAAGGTCGAGGTGCGGCCCATTGCCGGCACCAGGCCACGGGGTAAGACCAACGAGGAGGACCTGGCCCTGGAAAAAGAGCTGCTGGCCGATCCCAAGGAATGTGCCGAGCATCTCATGCTGGTTGACCTGGGCCGTAACGATCTGGGCCGGGTGGCCAAGTACGGCACGGTTGATACCTATGAGCTCATGGTGGTCGAGCGTTACAGCCATGTCATGCACATCGTCTCCGGTGTCCGGGGCGAGCTTGCTGAGGGCTATGACCAGTTTGATGTGGTGCGGGCCTGTTTTCCGGCCGGTACGGTGAGCGGCGCCCCCAAGGTGCGGGCCATGGAAATTATAGAGGAGCTGGAGCCAGAGCGGCGCGGGCCCTACGCCGGGGCAGTGGGCTATTTCGGTTTTTCCGGCAATATGGATTTCAGTATCACCATCCGCACCTTTGTCATGCATGGTAATGACCTGTGGGTCCAGGCCGGTGCCGGTGTGGTGGCTGACTCTGATCCGGAGATGGAGTATCAGGAAACCCTGAATAAGGCACGGGGCCTGCGCCGGGCCGTGGAGTTGGCTGAAGAGGGGATCTGATTTTTCGGAGAATATGAGAACTAAGAATGTGAGAAATAAGTAGAGGGAAGATTCTTATTTCACAAATTCTCAAAAATATATTTGGGTTAATCAGGAGTAAGGGCAACAATGATTGTCATAATCGATAACTACGATTCGTTTACCTATAATATTGTGCAGACCATTGGGGCCTTTGGTGAGGAAATAAAGGTCTTTCGTAATGACGAGGTGGACATCTCCCTTATTGAGGCATTGCGGCCCGATCGTTTGCTGATCTCGCCGGGGCCATGTTCCCCTCGCCAGGCAGGCATTTCCATTGAGGCCATCCGTTATTTTGCCGGCAAGCTCCCTGTCCTGGGTGTCTGCCTGGGTCATCAGTCCATTGGCGAGGCCTTTGGTGGTACGGTGATCCGGGCCGGAAGAATCATGCATGGTAAGACAAGCCCAGTGAGCCATGACCACAAGGGGGTGTTTACCTCGCTGCCATCACCCTTTGCCGCCATGCGCTACCACTCCCTGGTGGTGGCCGAGGATGATCTGCCCGATTGTCTGGAGATTACCGCCCGGACCGACCAGGGCGAACTTATGGGCCTTCGCCATAGGGAACTCATGGTGGAAGGGGTGCAGTTCCATCCCGAGTCAATCATGACCCCGGATGGCGTCCAGTTGCTGAAGAATTTTGTTAGCCCTGAATACCCTGAAATGCTTCGTTAAGGCCACCTGTAAAAATTGCTCTTTAGCCCGATTACTGCGTCATGACAAAAAGAAAAATGCTCACATATACCTATATGCTGCGTGCCCGTCGGAAATACCCTTGGGGTGCTTTTTATTTTTGCCATTCCTTGTTCTCGAACTAAATAGCGAATTTTTCTAGGCACCTTTAAGAAAAAATCAATTCCATAGAGCCGGGAAAAAGAGACAGAGGTGAAGAGATGATAAAGGAAGCCATTGGTAAGATTGTTGGCGGTGTGGACCTTTCCGAGGATGAGATGGTGGCAGTGATGGACGAGATCATGAGTGGCAATGCCACTGATGCCCAGATCGGCGCCTTTATCACCGGCCTGCGCCTCAAGGGGGAGACCGTGGACGAGATTGCCGGCGCGGCCCGGGTCATGCGGGAAAAGGCCACTGCCGTTGACGCTGCCGATGAGGGCGAGCTCCTGGTGGATATCGTCGGCACTGGCGGTGACTCCTCAGGCACCTTTAATGTCTCCACTACCACCTCCTTTGTGGTGGCCGGGGCCGGGGTGCCGGTGGCCAAGCATGGTAATCGTTCGGTCTCCAGCCATTGCGGCAGCGCCGACGTTCTGGAGGCCCTGGGCGTTAATCTTGCCATGGCTGCCGGGGAGATCGGCAAGGCCGTCCGTGAGCTGGGCATTGGTTTCATGTTTGCCCCCATGCTCCATGGCGCGATGAAGCATGCCATTGGGCCCCGCAAGGAGATCGGCATCCGCACCATCTTTAACATCCTCGGCCCCCTCACCAATCCGGCCAAGGCCAATGTCTATCTGCTCGGGGTCTTCACCCCGGATCTGGTTGAGACCATGGCAGAGGTCCTGGGCCGTTTCGGGGTCAAACGGGCCCTGGTGGTGTGCGGTGAGGGCAATATTGACGAGATCACCATCACCGGTCC
Organism: Pseudomonadota bacterium; assembly: GCA_030597865.1. Taxonomy (GTDB): domain Bacteria; phylum Desulfobacterota; class Desulfobulbia; order Desulfobulbales; family SURF-16; genus BM506. The sequence goes on from JAUVQZ010000105.1 coordinate 5,074, forward strand.
CACCCTGGTGGCCGACTATAAGGACGGCAAGGTGTCCACCTATACCATCAGTCCTGACGATGTCGGAATTCCCAGGGCCACCCTCAATGATATCAAGGGCGGCGATACTGCTGAGCTTTCCGCAATCCAGCTCCGCGAGGTGCTGGAGGGTAAGCCCGGCCCCTGTCTTGACACCGTACTTCTTAATGCCGGGGCCGCTCTCATGGCCGCCGGCAAGGCCGACGACTGGAAGGGTGGAGTGGAGCTTGCCCGGCAGAGTGTCGAGTCTGGAGCTGCCCTGGCCAAGATGAACGACCTGGTGGAGTACTCTACCAAGGGAGCACTCTAGGATGATCCTCGATACCATTGTTGAACAGAAAAAGGTTGAGGTGGCAGGGCTCAGAAAACGGGGCATCAGTTCCCCGGCTGAGGTGGATCCTCCCCGTGGTTTTCAGGCTGCCCTGACCTCCTATGCCGGTATTGCCCTGATCGCCGAGGCCAAGAAGGCCTCCCCCTCAAAGGGGGTGATCTGCGAGGATTTTCGGCCGGTGGAAATTGCCAGGCGCTATGAGGCCGGTGGCGCCCAGTGTATATCGGTGCTCACCGATGAAAAATTCTTCCAGGGCCATCTCGACTATCTCGCCCAGGTGCGTGGGGCCGTGAAGCTGCCGGTGCTGCGCAAGGATTTCACCATTGATGAGTTGCAGATCAAGGAGGCCCGGGCCCATGGCGCCGATGCCATCCTGCTCATTGCCGCCATCCTGAGCCAGAATCAGATGGCGGAGTTTCTGGCCTGTGCTCAGGAGTTGGGCATGGATGTTCTGGTGGAGGTCCACGATGAGAAGGAACTGGAGATGGCCCTGGCCATTAACAGTCCGTTGATTGGCATTAATAACCGCAACCTCAATGACTTTAGCGTTGACCTTGACACCACCCTGCGTCTCAAAAAAGAGATCCCGGCCGGAATCCCGGTGGTAAGCGAGTCAGGTATCCGCGATGTTGACGATATCAAACACCTGGCCGATCATGATATCTGCGCCGTGCTTGTCGGGGAGTCCCTGATGCGGAGTGGTGATAGGGATGACTCCCTGGGCGATCTGATGGGGCGTTAATACTCTTGCTGTAGAAGGATGTACCGTGACTATCTTGCGGTATGGATCAGACAAAATAAAAATGGAGGAACAGGGCCAATGGCCGGTCGAACGCGGGTTAAGATCTGTGGCATGACGGAACCTTTTGAGGTTGAAACGGCGGTTGAGGCAGGGGTTGATGCCTTAGGGTTTATTTTTGTGAAGGAGAGCCCTCGCGCCATTGATCCTGAGCAGGCAAAGGAAATTATTGGCCAACTCCCCCCCTTTGTTGATGCCGTAGGGGTCTTTATGAATGAGGATCCTGAGGTGGTGGGTGAGATTGTTAATTACTGCGGCCTTACAGTGGTTCAACTGCACGGACAGGAGCCCCCTGAGTATTGCCAGATGATGCCATGCCGGGTGATCAAGGCCTTTCAGGTCAGAGCTGATATGGGGCCTGAATTTCTGGAACCCTATAATGATGTGGTCTGGGCCTTTCTTCTCGATGCCTATCATAAAGAGATGGGCGGCGGTACCGGCGAGACCTTTGACTGGACCCTGGTGGAGCGCCTCAAGCCCAAGAAGCCCCTTATCCTTGCCGGCGGTCTGAATCTGGATAATGTCGCCACTGCCATCAAGCAGGTGCAACCCTTTGCCGTGGATGTCAACTCCGGGATTGAGAACAGCCCCGGCCGTAAAGATCCGCAGAAGATAGCAGCCCTGCTTCGCCTGGTGGCCAAGACGGATAACCTCTGCGTATAAGGTATGTTAGCCACAAAAAAAGGGCCGCCTCCCAACTGGGAGGCGGCCCTTTTTTATGAATCGTGAAATCAGAGGTTATTTATTCTTAATCACCACATAACGACTGCTGGCGCCCCGTTGAACCAGAAGAAGAATCCTCCTGTCGTTTTTTGTCTGGGCAAGCAGCTTGCCAAAGGTCTTCATATCCACCACTGGATTCTGGTTGATCTCGGTGATGAGATCGCCGCGCTTGAGACCGGCCATGGCGGCCGGACTGCCGCCTTGGACATTGGCGACCAGGACACCGGTTGCCTGGCCAAGTTGCAAGGACTCGGCCAGTTCGGGGGTCAACTCCTGGACAGTCATGCCTAACGAGGCGGTTTCTTCCTCGGCCACATCACCGAGGTCGCCATTGTCTTTGAGTTTGCCGATGGTTACTGAGATCTCCTTTTCTTTCCCCCTTCTAAAGACCGTGACCATGGCCTTTTCTCCCACGGCAGTCTGGGCCACCAGGGAGGGCAGTAGGGGCATCTCTGAAATCTCCCTGTCCTTGAAGCGGATGATAATGTCCCCTTGGCGGATGCCGGCCTTGTCTGCCGGACTGTCTTTTTCCACCTGGCCGACCAGGGCCCCATACGGCCGCTCCATGCCAAATTGTTCGGCGATATCCTGGTTGACGTTCTGGATGCGCACCCCGAGCCAGCCCCTGGTTACCTTGCCGCTCTTTTGGAGCTGATCCATGACATTCTTCGCCATATTGACCGGGATGGCAAAACCAATGCCGATATTGCCGCCGGAACGGGAGTAGATGGCGGTATTAATGCCCACCATCTTGCCATCAAGATTAAACAGGGGGCCGCCGGAGTTGCCGGGGTTGATGGAGGCATCGGTCTGGATGAAATTGTCGTAGGCGCCGCCACCCAGGGTTCTGCCCTTGCCGCTGACAATGCCGGCCGTAACGGTCTGCTCAAAACCAAAGGGGTTGCCAATGGCCACCACCCAGTCACCCACCCGCAGGGTGTCGGAATTGCCGAGCTTAACAAAGGGCAGCTTGCCGGCCGGTTCGATCTTGATGAGGGCAATATCCGTCATCTTGTCACGGCCGATGATCTTTGCCTCATACTCCTTGTGATTGGCAAAACGGACATAGATCTCATCGGCATTTTCAATGACATGGTTGTTGGTCAGGATATAGCCGTCTGCCGAGGTGATAACGCCAGAGCCGAGGCTTGTCCTTTGTTGGGTGCGTGGTTTGCCGTTGCCATGGGGGGCAGGGAGGCCCTTGCCCTTGGGATGGGGGCGGCCGAAGAAACGTTCAAAAAGATCTGGCATCTGTTGAGGCGTGCCGTTGAAGTTGAACTGGGGATGACCGGGGGGGGCCTTGACGGTCTGGGTGGTGTAAATGTTGACCACGGTGTCGCCATGGCTGCTGACCAGATCGGCAAAGCTTGCCGGCGGCGCGGCCTGGGCTTGGGCAAGCAGACCAGCCATCAAGAGAGAAAAGGTGGCCATGAACAGGGCCAGGGGGGAACGAGGTGCAGCTAATGTGCTGATCATGATACGCATGTGTCAAAAACCTCTTTGCTGTGTTTGTTGTATGGGAAAAGATGGGTTCTTGGTTGTAGTTATTAAGACATGGAGAAAGGCAAAAAAGTTCTTTGTTTTCCTGCAAGGAAAAGAAGGGTGCCAAACCGGGTTTGCCCGGCGTCTGCCATCAGTTTTTAGTCTATAGGGATTGGGAGGAATGTCAAACAGGGGGCAAAAAGACAAGGATGGCCGTTGGCAGGGGAATTGCCTGGGAAATCATCATGGCAGGGGGTGTTTTGTTTAATGAAAAGCCACTGCAACAGTGAGCAGGCGTGAGGGTGAGGACTTGCTCAGGCGGGAAAGTTCTTTTGGGTTGATGTGGGGGTCGGCCGGCCCAAAGAGGTGCTGGAAGGTGGTGAGCTGGCTGCAGGGCAGGGTGACGAGCAGGGTGTTGCCGCTGATATGGGACTTCCAGTCGCGGTTTGCGGTCAGTTGACGGATAAGGGCGTGTTGATGGGCCGTGGAGCTTGGGTGGACCGTAACAACCAGGTCTGGGGAAATCGTGCCTAGGTGGGCCTGGGAGGGGTGAGGGGTTGATGTATTGGTCAGGGTTGGCGGGCCCCTGGAGTCAAATAGGTAATTATGGCCGGCACTGGGAGCGCTCTGCTTAACAGAGGTGAATTTGAGACGGGTACGGGGTTTTTTGGGGGGGCTGTTTTGAGAATTCTGGGCAAGGTAGGGGATGCCTGGGTAGTAGTTGATATGGTCCTTGCCAACATTCAGGGCCTGCATGACAGGGGTTTCACCTTTGCCATTCCGGGCAACGATCTGTTCGCTATCCAGCGGGGAAAGGTGGAGGACCGTGGCGCTGATCACGCCCACCATCAGGGTGGCCAGGGCCGTGGTGGCGGTCAGTTTATGCTGGGTCATGAAGGAAAGCCAGCCCCTAAGCCTTGCAAAGGGTTGCTGGGCAAGTTTCTCATTAATGCCGATGATGAAATCAGCGGGGACCCTGTGGACGGGAAAGCTATGGAGGGTGTTAACGGTGTGCTGGAAGAGTTGCAATTCTGCGGCGCAGTCGGGACAGGCTGCCAGGTGTTCTTTAAAGCGGCGCGCCATTTTAAGGGAAATTTCCTCATCAATAAAATCGGAGAATTGGTCTTGGCAGTGGTTACAATTCATGGGAGTTTTACAGGTTTAATTTCTCTTATTCCCCGCGGTAGGCGTCATGCCACTTAATGA
>JAUVQZ010000163.1 GCA_030597865.1 Pseudomonadota bacterium
CCCATTATCAATAAACGAATTAGCCTCACCCCCATCTCCCAGGTGGTGCCGGTGCCTGACCCGGCTGCCTTTTTGGAGGTCGCCCATGCCGTTGACGGGGCTGCCGCCGAGATTGGCATCGACTTTGTCGGCGGTTACACCGCCATGATCCAAAAGGGCGAAACCACCATTGACCGGGCATTGATTGAGGCCATGCCGGAGGTTCTGGCCACCACCACACGTTTTTGCGCCTCCATTATCCTGGCCTCCACCAAGGCGGGCATAAACATGGATGGTTGTTACACCATGGCCCGGGTCATAAAAGACACTGCCCAACGCACTGCTGAACGGGATGGCATCGGCTGCGCAAAACTGGTCCTCTTTGCCAATGCCGTTGAGGATAACCCCTTCATGGCCGGGGCATATTACGGCCCTGGAGAGAGTGAAAGCTCAATACTTGTGGGGGTAAGCGGCCCAGGCGCCGTCCGCCGTGCCCTTGAGAGACTCGGCCCCGATGCCGACCTTGGCGAGGTGGCTGAGGCGATCAAAAAGACCGCCTTTAAGATTACCCGCGCCGGTGAACTGGTTGGCAAAAAGATAGCTGCCCAGCTTGGTGTTTCCTTTGGCAACCTCGATCTTTCCCTTGCCCCCACACCTGCCGAGGGCGACTCGGTGGGGCAAATCTTAGAGACCATGGGCCTTGCCATGCCTGGGGCGCCCGGCTCAACCGCAGCGCTGATGATGCTTAACGATGCCGTGAAAAAGGGCGGCCTCTTTGCCTCTTCATCGGTGGGCGGCCTCTCCGGCGCCTTCATCCCGGTCAGTGAAGATGCCTCCATGATCGAGGCGGCAAAAATGGGGGCCATCACCATTGAAAAGCTCGAGGCCATGACCAGCGTCTGCTCTGTGGGCCTCGACATGATCGCTATCCCAGGTGCGACAAGCGCCGAGACCCTGGCCGCCATCATCGCAGACGAGATGGCCATTGGTTGCGCCAATAATAAGACCACTGCGGTGCGGATAATCCCGGCCCCGGGCAAGGAGGTCGGTGATTCTGTTCACTTTGGCGGCCTCCTGGGTGAGGCCCCGATAATGGCGGTGAGCCAGATATCAGCAGACACCTTTGTCAAAAGGGGAGGCCGTATCCCTGCCCCCCTTCAGTCATTGAAAAACTAGTACCCTGTAACGCTTAAACTTTCGCATCGCCCGGGGGTATACTGGTAGGAGCGAGTTTGCTCGCGAACAGAGCGGCCCCGCGAGCTGAGGCGCCTCCCCTTCGCTGCTAAAACAGAAATTAAATAACCCAGAAATTTTATGTTTACACTGCACGACAGACTGCCTGAGCCAGGCAGCGCCTGCGGAAAATTCCACAGACAAAATTTAACGTCAAAAGGAGGTTTCAAATGATTGCTAAAATCATACCGGCATTATGTGTTCTGGGCGCAGGGGTCATGGCGCTTGTTAGTCCCGTCCAGGCGGACGAGGTAAAAATCATCCCCACCCAGATCACCAAGCAGATATACATGCTTGCCGGGCAAGGCGGCAATATCGGTCTCTTTATCGGTGAGGACGGCACATTTTTGATCGACGACCAGTTCGCCCCCTTAACGGAAAAGATCCTGGCGGCCATCAAATCAGTGGGCGGTGACTCCCCCAAATTCCTGATAAACACCCACTACCATGGCGACCACACCGGCGGCAACGAAACGCTGGGTAAGAGCGGCACCCTGATCTTCTCCCACGACAATGTCCGTGAACGCCTGAGCACCGGTTCCTTCCTTGAGGCCTTCAACGCGAAACATGCCGCCCTGGACAAGGAAGGCCTGCCAGTGGTGACCTTTTCAGAGGACATCAGTTTCCATCTTAACGGCGACAGCGTCCAGGCCATCCATACGCCCCACGCCCATACCGATGGCGACAGCTTCATCTATTTTCGCAAGGCCAATGTTATCCATGCCGGCGACATCCTTTTTAACGGTTTCTATCCCTTTATCGACGTCCACCATGGTGGTTCCCTCCGTGGTATGATCAAGGCCGTTGACCAGATCCTGGCCCTGGCTGATGACAACACGAAAATTATCGCCGGCCACGGCCCCATGGCGAACAAGGCCCAGTTGGCAAATTACCGGCAGATGCTCGAAACCGCCCATGGGCGTTTGAAAAAACTTAAGGCTGCCGGAAAAACCGCCCAGGAGGCAGCCGCCACCAACCCCCTGGCCGACCTTGAGGCAATCTGGGGCGATGGACACTTCACAGGTGATCGCTGGATCGAGGTGATCTATTCCGGGGTATAAAACTGTATCGCCTGCCAACAGGGCCAAGGCAAAACAAGTTGAGACAGGCGATTATACAATAATCATCTCCAGCCCCCAATCAGGGCTAGACTTTTGGCCGGGATCTATGCCAGAATTTAAAGATCGCCCCCAAGAAATGAGGAGAAGTATATGGCACTCTATCTCGTCCAGCACGGCCTCAGTTTCAGCAAGGCCGAAGATCCAGAGCAGGGTCTTTCTGAGGCAGGGAAAGTCACGACCCAGAGGGTGGCAGAGGTTGCCAAAGGGTATCGTGTACGGGTAAAGGCCATCCACCACAGCCCCAAAATGAGGGCCCGTCAGACTGCCGAACTTATGGCCACTGCCCTCACCCCCCCTAACGGCATGCAGGAAAGGGCCGGTCTTCTGCCCCTGGATGACGTCTTTCAACTTGCTGCCGCCTTAAGCTGCGCCGATCAGCTCATGCTGGTTGGCCACCTGCCCTTCATGGAAAGGCTCACCTCCCTGCTTGTCACCGGCAGCCCGGAGCAACGGGTCTTCAAATTTCAAAACAGTGGCATCGTCTGCCTGGACCAGGATCCGGAGTCCCGCTCCTGGTTTATCAAGTGGACCCTGATGCCCAATATAGATTGACAGGGAGTTATCCATTAATTTCACCAGAGGAGATGCATCATGAGCAGACAACTGTCGTTCACCAAGTTTGAAAAGGAGTTGTTGCCTGACTTTCGGCAGAAGATCAACCAGGCCGAATCCTCTGAAGATGTAAAGACATTTTACGCCCGCACCAGCCTGGCCCTTTTCGACAAGGCCCTTGAGGGTGAACTCTCCCTGGAGTTTAACGACATCGTCCTCCTGCCGGGCCATGATGACAGGTATGTCCTCAGCAACCGCATCCTCACCTCATCCCTGTTTACCGATATCTGGAACTCCTCGGACCTGCCCCATATTCTGGGCCGTTTTACCGATATGGCCCTCAACCGCTATAAACATTTGGAAAAACACCCGGAAAAGACCGAGGCCAAGATAAGAAAGTAATAATTGCTGACCGCAAAGACACCACGTCACCCTATCGAAAAACAGGTGCTGCCGGGTGATTTGAAACTATATAGGTATCTTAAAAAACTGGATATTTCGAAGTCTACGCTCTCTGTTCGAGAATAAGGAATAGGCAAAATAACAGTTTTTCAAGATGCCCATATATCAGCAGTAATGTCTGGTTGCTGACCTGTGTCTGTCCATAAATGGCTTTTTCAGCGGCTCCCTGCCCCACAGAAAAATGAATACTGCCACATACCATTAATAGGCTGCGTGCCCGTAGGGGCGAGCTTCCCCCGGTGCCTTAGTACGGAGTGAAAGAAAAACGTTAGCGTAACTTTGGCTGAAGGTTGGTGGTGATCACATATTCATTTCTCTGCGTCTTGCCCTCAACGAAAAAATCTAGCTATTGCAAGATGCCAATATAATTAAAAAAACAAACTGAAAGGAGGATGGCAAATGAAAAAAGATATTACCCGGCTGCTGGGCAGTATCTGCATGATCACGCTCTTGTCCACTTCGGTTGCCCATGGCCAAACCATGCCGGAAAAACCGGTTGGCAAGGAACCCCGGCAAGATGGGGGGAGAACTGTGGCAATTTTTGAAGAACGTGGGGTGCTGACCAGTAAAGGGACCTTTATTGTCGAACCGTCCCTGCAGTATCTCCACTCTTCTTCATCGCGGGTGGCCATCGAAGGCTTTTCCGTTATTCCGGCAATCACCATCGGCCTGATCAATGTCAGCGAGCTGCAACGAGATACCTTCATCGGCGCCCTGGCCTTCCGCTATGGCTTAACCACCAGGTTGGAGGTGGAGGCCAAAATTCCCTATGTATATCGGGATGAGAGCATCCGGGAACGAGAATTTAGTCAACCATCATCCTCTGATATTATCCAGAACTCCGAGGGTAATGATCTGGGCGACATTGAGTTCGCCATCCATTATCAATTAAATCGAGGTAAGGGTGGTTTTCCATACCTGGTTGCCAATATCCGGGTGAAGAGCCGGACAGGCAACGATCCGTTTGAGGTGGAAAGAGAGATACTGCAAGACAGCAACGGCACCGAGATCGGTGAGGTCTTTAAAGAACAGCCCACAGGTTCCGGCTTTTGGGGAGTCCAACCAAGCCTGACAATAGTTTACCCCACTGATCCCGCAGTCCTGTATGCCAACATAAGCTACCTATGGAATATTGAGCGCAATGTCGGTGACGGATTTGGCAGGATTGATCCTGGCGATGCCGTGGGAGTGAGCTTTGGCCTGGGCTTTGCCATCAACGACAAAACCTCATTCAGCCTTGGCTATGACCATAGTACTATTCTCAAGTCCAGTTTTTCAAACAGCAGCGGGACAGATGCGCAATTTGACCAGATCCAGATCGGTACTTTTCTGGTGGGGTTGTCCCAGCGGCTGACTAAGAAAACAACCTTCAACCTCTCCCTGGGCATGGGGGTCACTGACGAGGCCTCGGATCTTCAGCTGACCATGCGGTTTCCCATTTCATTCTGATAGAGATGGGCGGCGATTATTATGCTCCGAAAATCAAGTCATGGTTACAGCAGTAAGTGGTTGTGTGCGAGAGTGTGAGTTGAAGAGCTTTTGTATGACAAGAAACTGTGACAGGTCAAGCCTGACCTGTCACAGTGCAAGCCATTGCCCAAGACAAAAATCAAGATCCTTTTTCTGCATCTTTAGGATATCTTGAACAATTAGATTTTTCCGTTGAGGGCAAGAAGCAGAGAAATTAATGAGCGCGCCCTGAAAGAGATAGGCGTAGACTTCCAGGGCACCGCCAAGGGGGTATTGGAAAGAACCCTTGGGGTGCAGCATATTAATGATATGTGAGCATTATTCATTTTTCTGTGACGCAGCAGATAGGCGCAGACTTTGATCGGCGAATAAAGCCGTTACTCAAGGTGCCCTTTAATGAAGGGATTCGATCAATCGTGCCCTGACCATTGAATTCATCCTTGTGTTTTTCAAGGAAGGGTATCCAGATATTTCAACATCCATTACCCTGAGGTGTTCAATGACTTTATTGTCAACGGAATTTTGAATGACAAGGGAGGTAAGGTCGTTTCCCATGCTATTGTGAACCACAGTCTGGGCCGCATTATTTTCATAATCAGCCAAACCGGGCTGAGTAAGAGCAATGGTGGGGTTCGCAACATCTGCTGAATTATTTTGGTCAACGAAAATTTCCAATGCGGCCATGTCCAACTTGGGGATTTTCAAGACGGTGCGCGCCATCACCATTCCATCAATTTTCACCACATCTTGAAGCCCGAAACTCACCATAAAACCGTCTCTATCCACAAATCCTCCCCGTAACCGCCCCAGTTCCCCGGTGCTGAGTACGGGCTCCCGCAGTTGAAGTTCTCCACCTTCCAGCGCAGCAGAGGCACAGGGAACCGGCCCGCCGGCTAACCATCCCAGACACAAACAGCCGAACAGCCCCAGGGGTGTAGCAGTAATTTTTCTCTGTCTTCTGGTCATGACCGTCACCTTACACCTTGTAGCAGATATGATGGCGTGCTAAAAAATCCAGCGTACCGTTTAATGGAAATCGCCGGGGTTTGGCAGGGACAGCATGAAATCCGCCACCCCGGCTCGACCTATGGCGCCATGATCAGGAGACCCTGCCTGGCTTTGCCAGATTTCAGCCGTGTTAAAGTGAAGGCGGCCAAGTTCCGCCTTGTTTCGTATCAGCATAAGAATACCATTCCATTTGGACTCAAAATCGCTGCGGTCGAGCTTACGTACACCAAGGGCCGGATCACCTATCAGCACCCCATGGCTACTGACAGCCTTTATGACCACCAGGTGCAGATAGCCATTGGTATCAATCAGGGCAATGGCAGGAACGGCCAGCCGGGCTAGTTTATCAAGGCTGATATGGTAGCCATCGGTGGAATAACCTTTTGATTCTAAATAGTTTTTCAGATCGAGCATGGAAAACCCTTCGGCCCGGATCATATCTTGATCACCGACCTCATACATGGCAGTAAAGACATCCTGCTCACTTGTCGGCTGGTCATAGTGATAGGTGAGAAGCGTTGCCACCGCCGCTGACCCGCAGCTGAAATCATACTGCTGCTGGATGACGGAAGCATAACGAAGCTCCCTAAAGCTCTTCACCTGCATCTTCAACGTGCCGCCGGCGCTGGGAAGCATAAAAGACTCTGCTGAGCCAGCGGGGCACAGCATGACAAATATAGCAAGGACGGCTACA
>JAUVQZ010000178.1 GCA_030597865.1 Pseudomonadota bacterium
CCGGTTATTGCCGATCAGTTGGAAAAGGTCACCGCAGCCCTGGGTGCCCTGTCATTGGTCATTGACCAGGGAGACCTGGTGCGGGTGGTGGAAAAAGTGGTTGATGTGCCTGCCACAGGTGGCCCGCAAGCACCTGCCATGCCCCATACCACCGGAGAGCGGGGCATTGATGACCTGGTGGAATTTATCAGCGGCGGCAAATCAGTAGAGGCCTATGTCCCCCCCTCTAATGAGGATGACGGCATCATCGATATCCTCACCGGTGAAAAGTTGCGTTGAGGTTTTTTTATCCCCATGGGGTAACCGCTTCTGGTTTGATGGCAATATAGCGATTGTTTTAGAAGCCCGCTGCGGCGAATAATTTTCGGGTATAGTCATCTGAAGGCTTGCTGAAAATCTCCTGGGTCGTTCCCTGTTCAATAATCCGACCATCCTTCATAACGGCGATTTCGTCGGCAAGGGCACGCACCACCCGTAAATCGTGGGAAATAAACATGTAGGCGATATTATACCTCTCTTGGAGCTCTTGAAGCAGGCGAATGATCTGGGCCTGGATGGTCATGTCAAGGGCGCTTGTTGGTTCATCCATCACGATAAATTTTGGCTTTAGGGCAATGGCCCGGGCAATGGCGATGCGCTGGCGCTGGCCCCCGGAAAATTCATGGGGATAGCGACCTGCCATTTGTGGATCAAGGCCGACCTCCTCTAGGGCCCTTGCCGCTTGGGTATCTCTTTCCTGTCTGGAGCCACCGATATTATGGACATTAAGCCCCTCGGTAATAATCTGGCCAACGGTGAGGCGTGGAGAAAGGGAGGAAAAGGGATCCTGGAAAACGATCTGCATTTTGGCCCGCAGGGCCCGCATCTGCTTTGGAGTGTACTCCTTGATATCCGCCCCCTCAAAGATGATATTACCCTCAGCCTTGATTAGTCGCAGCAGGGCGTAGCCCAAGGTTGATTTGCCAGATCCAGACTCCCCCACAATGCCGTAGGTGGTGCCTTCCCTTATCGTAAGGTTTACATTGTTAACGGCAACTATCTCACCGACTTTACGCTTGAAAAAGCCCTTTTTGACGGGGAAGGCGCAACGCATGTTCTTGATGGTAAGGAGGGGTGGATTATCCGTACGGGCCACCTGTTCGCCACGGGGTACAGAGGAGAGCAGATGGCGGGTATACTCTTCCTTGGGATCAGCAAAAATCTTCTTTGTTTCTCCATATTCAACGATCTTGCCATCCTTCATGATCGACACTCGGCCTGCCACCTTCTTAACCATATTCAGGTCGTGGCTGATCAGGAGAATGGCCATTTTGTAATGATCCTGCAACTCCTGGAGTAGGTCAAGGATCTGGGCCTGGATCGTCACATCAAGGGCCGTGGTGGGCTCGTCAGCGATGAGTAGCTCGGGCCGGCAGGCCAGGGCCATGCTGATCATTATCCTCTGTCTCTGTCCCCCTGAGAGCTGGTGGGGGTAGTCTGCCATTTTCTGGGCGCCGTTCTTGATGCCGGTTTGGTTAAGAAGCCGTAATGCCTCTTTTTCAGCCTCCTTCCTGGTCATGCCACGGTGGATAAGCAGTGGTTCCATGAGCTGCTTGCCGATTGGGTACACCGGGTTAAGGGAGGTCATGGGTTCCTGGAAGATCATGCTGATCCGGTTGCCGCGAATGGCCATGATCTCTGGTTCGCTGCAGGCCAGGAGGTTTCTGCCCTGGAAGAGGATCTCGCCGCTGGCCTGGTATTGCTCCCTGTCATGGAGTTGGAGGATGGAATGGGCCAGCACGGACTTGCCGGAGCCTGATTCACCCACCAGGGCCACGGTTTCCTGGGGGCCGATATCCAGATGGACGTCATGGAGGACCTGGCTAAAGTCGTTTTGGGCCTGAAAGCCACCGGAGAGATTTTTTATTTCTAGCATATGGGAACCAATAACGGGGTGAAGTTATAAAATATCGATAAACTCCAGACTTGCAACAGATCATAGGGTGCCGCAGATGCTAGGAAGAGGCCTGAGAGTTATAGCCATCTATGCGAACAGGTCGATGACAACGTAGATGCGGTATCCTATGATCTGTTGCAGCATATCAGGCCTTCCTTGGGTCAAAGGCCTCACGCAGGGCCTCGCCAATAAAGATGAGAAGCACCAAGGTCAGAACCAGGACGCCAAAGGTGGTCAGGGAGATCCACCAGGCATCTATATTTGCCTTGCCCTGGGCCAGAAGCTCGCCAAGGCTGGGCGAAGGTGGCGGCACCCCGAGTCCCAGGAAATCAAGGCTGGTGAGGGCAATGATGGCCCCGGACATCCTGAAGGGCAGAAAGGTGATCACCGGCGTCATGCCGTTGGGCAGGAGGTGACGGTACATGATGGTAAGATTGTCAACCCCCAGGGCCCGGGCTGCCATGACATAGTCAAGGTTACGCCCCTTGAGAAACTCGGCCCGCACATAATCGGAAAGGCCCATCCAGCCAAAGAGAGAGAGCAGTATAAGGAGGAGCCAGATGCTCGGCTTGAATATGGAGGCAAAGATGATCAACAGATAGAGCTCGGGCATGGCGCTCCATATCTCGATAAAACGCTGGCCGATGAGATCGACCCGGCCGCCGAAATAGCCTTGCAGGGCGCCCACCACAATGCCGAAAAGGGTGCCGGTGATGGTAAGGGCAAGACCAAAGAGGATGGAGAGGCGGAAACCATAGAGCAGGCGGGCCAGGACATCCCGGCCGCGATCATCGGTGCCCAGCAGATTCTGGGGGCTGGGTGGTGCAGGGACCGGTACGGTAAGTTCCTGGTTTATTGACTTGTAGCTGTGTGGATTTATAGGGAAAAATGCGAAATTTGGGTCGGCGGTAATCTTTTCAAGGATATAGGGGTCACGATAATCACAGGGGCTCTCAAAATCACCGCCAAAGGTGGTCTCAGGATAGTCGTTGAAGTAGGGCAGGTAATAGCTGCCCTCATAGCGCACCAAAAGGGGTTTATCATTACTGAGGAACTCGGCCCCCAGGGCAGTGACAAGGAGAATGGCAAAGAGGATGAGGCTGATATATCCCCTGCGGTTTGCCTTAAATTTTCGCCAACGTAGTTGATTTACCGTCATCTTCCTTAGCCTGTTGTGTTGTCAAAGGTGATGCGGGGATCAATCACCACATAGCTCAAATCAGAGAGCAGGCGGGCGATGAGGCCGAGGATGGTAAAGAGAAAGAGGGTGCCCAGGACCACCGGATAATCACGGTTGAGGATGGACTCATAGGCCAGAAGGCCCATGCCGTCTAAGGAGAAAATGGTTTCAATGAGCAGGCTGCCGGTGAAAAAGGACATGATAAAGGCACCTGGAAAGCCGGTAATCAGCGGGATAATGCCGTTTCTGAAGATATGGCCGTAGAGGACCTGGTTTTCGCTGAGCCCCTTGGCCCGGGCCGTAACTACATACTGTTTGCGAATCTCCTCGAGGAAACAGTTCTTGGTGAGCATGGTCATCACGGCCAGACTGGAAACCGCCATGGAGGTGATGGGCAGGGCCATATGCCAGAGATAATCCATGATCTGATGCAAGAGGCTGAGCTGGCTGAAATTATCAGAGACCAGGCCGCGCAGGGGAAAGATATTCCAGAAACTGCCACCGCCAAAAAGGACAATGAGCAAGATGGCCAGGACAAAACCGGGGATGGCGTAGCCCACCAGAATGATTGTTGATGAGATAAAGTCGAAGCGGGAGCCGTCCCGGACCGCCTTCTTGATGCCAAGGGGGATACAGACCCCATAGACGATGATAAAGGACCAGAAGCCCAGTGACATGGAGACCGGCAGTTTGGAAATCACCAGGGAGGTGACGCTGCGGTGGTGATAATAGCTGTCCCCGAAATCAAGGAGCAGGTAATTCTTCATCATGGTGACAAAGCGGATATGGGCCGGCTTGTCAAAGCCGTAGAGCTTCTTGATCTCATCGAGGCGATCCTGGTCAAGCCCCTTATTGCCGCGATAAACCGTGGTGGTGGAGCGGGCAACCTCACCGCCCTGGGCACCGCCCGATTCAAGATTGGCAATCATCCTCTCCACCGGTACACCCGGGACAAACTGTGTGATGGTGAAGGTGATGAGCATGATCCCGAACAGGGTGGGGATCATGAGAAGAAGACGGCGAAGGATATAGCTCAACATGGGGATAAATTGCTGTCGGTTAGGGTGAAAAAAAGGAAGTTAAAGAAATAGAGAATGTAGAGAAGGTAAAGAATTAAAGAAGAAGGCGCCCTTTGGGGGCGCTGAATCTGATGAAGATTCTTCCACCCTTCCTTTACCTTCTCTACATTCTTTATTTCCGTCAATTTTTTTGCCTGGGCATTGTTAAATTCAACAAAGAGGGGGATCTACTTCATTGGCCTTGACTGGATTTGCCTGTCAAGAACTTGAGAAATAAGAAGTAGGTAGTTGAAAAAAAATGTACTTTTCTTAATTAATAGCTCCTTCCTTTTACTTATTTCTCAAATTCTTACTTCTCAACTCCTTCAACTTGCCACTAGGCCAGCGAAGTGGATACCCCCCCCTTCAACCATATACATGGGGCCAATAGGGTACCTCCCTATTTAAACCACCATGTCATCAGGGCATCAAAGGGTGCATAGTAGAGCGGTTCCTGCTTGGGGCGCTGAAACTTATTCCAATAGACAACCCGATGGGCAGGGGCGAACCAGTTTGGGACAACATAATATCCGTACCATAAAACTCTGTCCAGGGCACGACAAGCTGTGGTGAGTTCCTCCTGGGTGTTGGCGTAGATGATTTTATCCACCAGGGCGTCCACCACCTCGTTGTTCACCCCGGCATAGTTGCGGGAACCTTCCTGGCCGGCAGCCTCGCTGCTCCATATATCCCGCTGTTCGTTACCCGGTGATTGCGATTGACCAAAGACGTAGACGGTCATGTCATAGTCAAAGGCCCGCATGTTGCGGATATAGAGGGTGACATCAATGGTTCGGTAGGAGGCCTGGATCCCAAGTTTTTCAAGATTTCTGACGTAAGGGGCCATGACCCTTTCAAAGGAGGACGAGGCCAGCATTATTTCGAAGATAAAGGGTTCTCCCTTATCGTTACGCAGGGCGCCATCGACAAAACGCCAGCCCGCCTGGTCAAGGAGTTTTTTTGCCTTGCGTAGATTGCGGCGTAGATCGCCTTTCTGGGCCGTTGACACAGGGGTTAATGACGTGGTGAAGATCTCTTTTGGCAACTGTTCTTTAAAGGGCAAGAGAAGGGCAAGCTCCCCTTGGGAGGGCAGCCCGGGGGCAGCGTAAATGGAGTTGCTGAAATAACTGTAACTTTGCTCGTATTGGCCAAAAAACAGGCTGTTATTGGTCCAGTTGAAGTCAAAGGCGAGAACCATGGCCTGCCGTACCCGTGGGTCGGAAAAGATAAGGTGCCTGGTGTTAAAGACAAAGCCCTGCATGCCGGCATTACGTTTATGGTGCAGGTATTTTTTCTGGATGGCCCCGGTCTCGAATTTGCCGCCGCTCATGTCTCTGGCCCACTGCTTGGCAATATTGACCTGCATGAAATCGAAATCATTGGCCTTAAAGGCCTCCACTGAGACGATTTGATCCTTGAAGAATTTGAAGGTTATGGTCTCAAAATTAAACATACCGCGCCGGGTAGGGTGGTCATTGCCCCAGTAGTCGGGGTTTTTTTAAAGGTAATGCTTTTGCCGTTTGAAAATTTAGCCACGGTGTAGGGGCCAGAGGCAATGGGCGGCACCAGTCCTTTTTCATTAAAGGGATGGGTGCTGTAAAATTTCTTAGAGAACACCGGCAGCTCACAGGCAATCATATGAATTTCCCGGCTGGGCCGGGCAAAGAAAAACCTGATCTGGCTGGCTGAGAGGACCTTGGCGTGGCTGATGTCCTGATAATAGGAGGAAAAGAAGGGATGGGCCTCGTCACTTTTCAAGATCTCCAGGGAAAACTTGACATCTTCAGCAGTAAGTGGGGTGCCATCGGAAAAACGAGCCCGGGGGTCAAGGGTGAAGAGGACCGATTTTTTGTCGGGCGC
>JAUVQZ010000045.1 GCA_030597865.1 Pseudomonadota bacterium
ATGCTCACCCCCGGCGACTGGCTGGTGGACCGTAATTTCTGGTCCGGCTTCTTTAACCCTACCTTCTGGCCCGCCCTTTTCTTCAGAACCTTCCTGGCCTTCATGATTGCCGGTCTTTTCGGCTTTTTGACGGCGGTTTTTATTCGCGATGAAGAAACCCGCCATACCATGATCCGTTTCAGCGGCAAATGGCTGCTTGCTCCCTTTGTCCTGCTGATGTTGTCAGCCTGGTGGTACAAGAACTCTCTGCCCGCCCATCTGCAGGAGCTGATCTTCAGCAACATGCCGGAACTCACCATCTTTATTAAGGGTTTTTCCGTGCTGTCACCGGTGCTGGTGCTTGGCGGCCTGGTCATGGCCATCATGAGGCCCCAGAAGATCCGTGCCCCCATTGCCGGCCTGCTCCTGCTCACCGGCCTTATCTATATGGGCTGTTTCGAGTTTATCCGTGAGGGGGGCAGAAAACCCTATATCATCAGTGATTATATGTACTCCACCTCCATCCTGAAGGAGGATCTGGCCGGGGTCCAGGGCCAGGGTGTGCTCAAGGGTGCGCGGTGGGTTAAAAATCGGCAGGTTACGGATGAGAACAGGATGGCGGCCGGCAGGGAGATCTACAATCTGCTCTGCCTCCCCTGTCACTCCATTGGTGGGCCGCTCAATGATATGCTGCCCATGGCCCAGCGTTTTTCCGCAAGGGGCATGAACGCCTTTTTGGCCGCCATGGGTAAGGCCAATGGCTATATGCCGCCCTTTGCCGGTAATAGTGAGGAGAGAGAGATCCTGGCTGATTATCTCACCCTTGGGCTTGCCCACAATGTTCCCCGTACAAAAACCACCATTGTCCAGCATGATGTCAAACCATACCCCCATGAAGCCGAGGCCGAATATCTCCTTGCCGCCTGGGCCCTGGACGGCATGGGTTTTACCTCCAACCCTAAGCAGTCCGGGCTTGATTTTTCTCCGGGGCGGCCGGAGATCCGCGCCCAGCTCATCCGCAGGGCAGAGGCGCCGGAGTTGGTCAGCTCCGGGGTTGCCATCTCATACAGCCTGGAGGTAAACGGCACAACTGTTGGGGGAGTTATGGCCGCCCAGGACGGTTATTTTAATGTTGAGATTGCAGAGCTTGTCAATGTTCAGCAACCCTATCATCTGGTTAAGGTGGAGGCCGTTGCTGACGGCGCTGTTTTGGCCCGGACCAGGCTCATGGTGGCCCAGTCGGCTGAGGTGGATTGTAGCCATTGCCATGGCGGAGATTTGACTGCCGGAAAACAGGGGTTGAGCCGGGAGACGGCTGCCAATATCCTTGAACGTCATGATGGGCGGAGCAAGACAGCGTTGAAGGCCCGTTTTGACCGGGGCGAGATTATTGTCTGTGCCAGCTGTCATGCTGATTCCTCCAGGGGGATGGCCGGTCAGGAGGGGGTTCTTAATCTCTCAGCCTCCATCCATGGTTTTCATGCCGGCTATATGGCTGAGCAGGGGGCTGGGGCCTGTGCTTTCTGCCATCCCACAGCCGCCCAGGGGGCCAGCCAGAGCCTGCGTGGTATCCATCATGGCCTTGGCCTTGATTGTCTCAACTGCCATGGTTCCATTGCCGAGCATGGTGCAGCGCTGCTCAAGGCGGAGGCGGCGGCCGGCAAGGCCAGGGCCGGGCAACTCCTGCGGGTCATAGGTGAGACCAGCGTCCCTGTTGACAGTATCGTGGCCCGGGTGCCTTGGCTTAATATGCCGGACTGTCTGGCCTGTCATGTTGACTTTCAGCCCCCTGAGACGGATTCGGCCTTTAATCTTTGGACCGAGGAAGAGGAGGAGATTTTCCATAACCGCAAGGGGGATGAGGGCTCTATCTTTTGTGCCACCTGCCATAATGAGGCCCATGTGATCTATCCGGCCCGGAATCCTTATGGTGCCAAGCTGGACGTTCAGCAGCCCATGCAGTATCAGGGCAACTCTCTGCCCCTGGGTGCTAACCGAGGTTGCAAAACCTGCCACACCGTGGATATGGAGGATGAGATGCACCATCCCGGATCTCTAGCAGATTTTCGAAATGATTTTGATGAGTAGGCTGGTTGTTTAAATTCGTGGGCATGAAGGGCCCAGGTGACTTCTTTTGGGGAGTTGTCTGGGTCTTTTTGTTTTTTGGGGAGGGTGGCTTTGGAAGCCTTCATATAAATTGGTTGCCCCGCTACGTTTTGTTCCTTTTTGCTTGCCCAAAAAGGAACGCAAAAAGGGCACCCCTAACAGCCCTGGCCTGCGGCCCGCTCGTTTTGTTTCGAAAAATGGGAATTGCAGAAACTCGCATCCTGCGGATGCTCAGACATGCTGCAATTCAATTCCATTTTTCGAAACAAAACGAGCTCAGGGCTGAATGGGGAAAGTCAATAAGGATGCCCTACGGGCTCCATTATGTGTTTAATATCATTTGACATAACATTCTTCTTGGGTCACTCTCAGAGTTCTTTAAGCAAAAAGCTCCGCAGTGATATTATAATATGCGGCACGGGCCAATATGGGCCCAGCGCACCACGGCATATTCAATATCCCTGCCTGCAGTCTAATAACAAGTTCGGCTCAAATATATAATCTTAATACAGGCATAATTCATGACTTTTGACCAAAATATTCTCTCTGACAAATTGAGTAGATATAGGGAGCAATTCAACCTGTCAGTCATTGAATTATCAAACGCAACAGGTATTACTGTCGATAAATTAATCAAATTTGAAGACGGCTCCCAAATTCCCTCTGGCGATGAAATTTTGATTCTCGCAGATTTATACAAATGTGATTACAAATTTTTCATTTCTAATGAGAAGCTTGCGCCATTTGAGCAAACAGAGACTTTGTTTAGAAAATATGGCGACTATTTTTCCACAAAAGATAGATGGGCTGTCCAAGAAGTTCTTTTCTTAGCAGAATGCGAGCATTTTTTACAAACCACACTGTCGCAGAGAGAAAATAATAATTTTAGTTTCAATAAAACAGGTACTTTCTTCAAAGCCCATGGTGCAGATTGTGCGAAAGCTTTAAGAACGCACATGGGTTATTCATTTAAACAAGTTCCTTTAGATATTTACCAAGACTTTAGATCTCTTGGTCTCCATGTCTTCAGGCGCAAACTTGAAAACTCTAATATCTCAGGGCTTTACATAAAGCACCCAACTGCTGGTAGTTGCATACTTGTTAATTACAGTGAAGATATATACAGGCAAAGATTTACCGTAGCACACGAAACTGCTCATGCCATTCTTGACCAAGAAGAAGATTGTGTTGTTTCCTTTTCAAAATGGACAAACGGAGATCTAGTTGAAGTCAGAGCTAACAAATTTGCATCAAACTACTTAATGCCCCCTGAATTCTTACAAGCAATACCAGATCCCAAAGAATGGGATAAAGAAAAAGTTGTTACCTGGGCAAACAACTTCAAAGTTAGCGTTGAAGCTTTATGTTATGCATTGCTTGATTGTGGATTAATTGACAAATCAACTTTTTCGATAATAAAACAATCAAAAGTGAAAAAAGAAGACAAAGTTGACCCAGAGTTATCAAGAAATATGTCAGAAAAAGAGATCGAAAGAAAATTACAACTATTAAAACATGGTCTTTCATCAAGTTATGTTGCTAAATGCTTTGAGGCATATCATAACGATATTATTTCATTATCAAGAATGGCTGAAATGTTTTTAACTACCGAACAAAATTTGTACAAAATAGCAGAGTTGTTTGGTCAGGAGTTAAGACATGGCTGTTAATCCCTCTTGTTTTCACAAATATAATGTCATTGACACATGTTCAATATGGAATATCATTTGCTCCAGTCCATTCTACTCCGCAACACTAATAGCAAATTGTGAATTTATTTGTACTGGTTTTGTTTTTTATGAGTGTTTGGTGAAAAAAAGAGCGAATGAAAGCAATTCGGACAATGTCTTACAAGGAATACTAACAAAGGAAATAGATAAAGGTAAGTTTCCAATTCATCATATTAGTATTGAAGATTTACAAGAAATTGAAATCCTAGAAAATAGAAAAAAACTATCCAAAGGTGAATTGTCTTCAATAGTTTTCGCAAAAAAAATTAGGCAAGCATTTTTAACAGATGACCAAGGTGCTAGAAAATTAGCAGAAACAATCCTTGATAAAAAAATGGTACAAACCACACCCCAATTATTCGGGTGGTTATTTTAAAGTGGTCTTCTTAGTGATGGAGATAAAGACATAATTATCAAAAATCACAAAGACTATGATCGACCTTTATCTAAATACTTTGACGAGATGTATCTAAAAGCACTTGAATTAAAACTTGCCAATTAGATGTCGTTATTCAATCTGGAGGCAGGAAAAGCCGAAAAATGCGTTCAACGCCGACCAGCGAGCACGCGCGTTATCTATCCCCATTGCAGACCTGAGCGAGCAGGGAGCCGTGAAAAGGAATTGAATTGCAGCATGTCTGAGCATCCGCAGGATGCGAGTTTCTGCAATTCCCTTTTCACGGCGGAAGGCGAGCGTGCCGCAGGCCAGGTCTGCCGGGGTGCCCTTTTTGCGTTACTTTTTGGGCAAGCAAAAAGTGACAAGTGGCCTGAGAAACCAAGCATTAAACTTAGAACAAACGATCCCTTCCTCCCAAAACATAAAAAAGGGGAATCACCAAATTGGTGATTCCCCTTTTTTAATTAAAAACCTGTGGCGCGTTTAGTCGGCCTTCCAGAAATCTTCCTTTTCCGCGCCGCATTTGGGGCAGACCCAATCAGCGCTAACGTCTTCCCACTTGGTTCCTGGCTCTACGCCATTCTCATAATCTCCTTCTTCCGGGTCATAGATATAGCCGCAGGGGCATTCCCACTTGTCCATTACTGTTCTCCTGTTTGATTAATGAAGGGTTGGTTGCTCTACCTTAATCCATATCTTCCATGACCTTGCCGCAGCAGGTGGGCAGTCCCTCGCCCTGGGCAACTTTCATGTATTTATTGCAGGTGGCACAGTAATAGGTAGCGTCAACCGGGGCGGTTTCCTCGGTACGCTGGGTGACCCCACCTGGCAGACCTTCAATGACAAAACGGGCCAGGTTGCTTTTTACAGGAATAAATTCCCCGATGGGGGAGAGGCGCTTGTTCTCGTTCAGGCAATCCACGGTAATCCGCCAAAGGGTTTCCAGATCCTGGGTTTCAGCAGGGTTTTCGGGGACAAATTCAACGACATTTTTATCAATTGAAATTTTCATTCTTTTCCTCGAGGCTTTATTTGGTCTTGTAGTTGATAATAATTCCTATTAAGGGAATGTCAATAGGCTTTTCTAAAAGAGGGCGGCAGCTTTGACGAAAATTCCTGTTAGCCCTGGCGCTGTGACTCGGCACTGACGCCGGCCTTGCCATAGTTGCTGGCCCCGCACTCGTTTTTGCCGAGATCCATGCTGTTTTGTTCCTCAAGATCGACCTTGAGCCAGCCGCCATTAATGCGGCGGATATCGCCATAGACTGCAGGTTGGGGGCGCAGGTTTTCCTCGATAAATGCAGCAAACTTTCCCTCATGGATGAAGTGAAAGGCGATATTTTTCTTTTTAAGTTCACCAAGGTGGGCGGCAAAAATAAGATCGTCGTTGGCCTCTGCCCAGGTTGTGTAATGGCCGGGGAGTATGAGGACGTTGTCAGCGATATCGCGCAGGGTGATCATCAGGGTGAGATAGAGGATGCGTGACCACTCCTCGCTCTTGCCGCCCAGGTCGGGCCGGCCGGCAGACTGGATAAAGATGGTGTCGCCGCTGAGGAGGAATGTGTGGTCAATGAGGTAGCTGGTGGAGCCCAGGGTGTGACCCGGGGAGTGAACCACCTTGATTTCAGGGCCATTGCTGAGAGAGAGGGTCTGGCCGTCTGCAAGGGGTGTAAAGGGGAAGCCAGCTCCCGTGAAATCCTGTGGCATAACCATGATCTCAGCGCCTATTGCCTCCTGCAGGGGGATGCTGCCGGCGATATAATCGGCCTGCCGGTGAGTCTCAAAGGTCTTCGTGATCTTTGCCCCCCTTTCCTTGGCAAAATCTTGGTAAAATTGAATATTTGCCGATGGGTCGAACACAGCGGCCTCGCCACCAACGATAAGCATATAGCTACACGATGCCTTGCCGGGGCGGATTATCTGGTGAAGTTCATAGGGTGCATCATCAGGCGTAAGCTTGCGGGGGGCCAGCATGTTGCCCCAGGAGACGATACCATCCTGCAGGTAGCCGACATCGCTGAAGCCGTTGGCAAGTAACTGCTCGCTGACAAATTTTGCGGAGTTTTCCTTGGCGCAGACCACCCTGATTTTCTGACCTGCCGGTACCCTAGCGACACTGGTCTCAATGTCTTCAATGAAATCGTAATAGGGGATATTGATATAGGGGAGAAAGCCGGGACCCTCCACGGCAAAATTTTGAAAATCTTTTTCGTTACGAACATCAAGCAGGACAAAGTCGGGGTTGCCGCTGAGCTGGGCGAAAAGGTCTTCGGCTGAATAGAGGTATGGTTCCTGGGCGGGCATGTGCTTCTCCTGAGGATGGGTTAACGATAACTAATATTGAAAATAGCTTGAGGCTACCTTATGTTAAAAAAATTGTAAGGAAGAAGTCTTGTGAAAGTCAATAGAAATGACTCTGGGTACTGGATAGGGCGGCAGGCGCCAGGGGTCTGTCGGGTTCAGAGAATCGTAGCGAAAATTTGATAAGTTGAGGGTCGGTTGGTATGGGTTTGAGGCGAAATACCGGGCTATGTAGCCGACAGGCATGGGGTCGATTTCTCGAATTCGCAGTCGGCGCTTACCCACACTCTGTTAATGTCTAAGCCAGACAGATTCTTTGGTTCAAAAAAACAGGGGGAGGCCCGGGTGAAAAATATTGACAGGCCACCTTTCATCGGCTTTAATGGCCCTTCAAATTTCAGATGAATTTATGTGGGGCTATAGCTCAGCTGGGAGAGCGCCTGTCTGGCAGACAGGAGGTCGACGGTTCGATCCCGTCTAGCTCCACCACCATATACTTTCTGTTGTGATCCAGCGGAAAAGTCTGCCCCTTGATGTGTTGATCCACTCAAGGGGCTTTTTTTATGCTTACTCTCTCGTGTCGCGTCAACTCTGAACTGACGCGACACGAGGCTGTCTCTGTTGTTGTCCACCAGCTGACCAGCATTCTTCCCCAAAGGGCAGCTGGTCACCTTCTCGCCCCTTTGTCTTGGCGTCCTTGATGCATGTCACAGGATGTGTGCGGCAGATCTGAGCAAAGGTATATCCGCAGGGCGCACGGTGATTTTACGAAGAAGCCAGGGTTGGGAAAAAAGTGGCTCTTGGCAAGGCTCTGTGTTATCAATTATTCATGTTTTAATGAGAGGGGTGTGGTTCCTTTTTAATCCTCTTTACGTCGCTTTTTTGATCTTTAATCGGGGAGGGCCTATTAAGTTTTTCCCAATATTAAAGATAAGCCTTTGTGGTAACGTTGAATTGGCCTTCTTCCTGCCACAGAGGCTTTTTTTATTCTGATTCTTTGGAGCAGCAAATATGTCGCAGCATGCCAAGAAAGAACCCCTGTCTTCCAAGCTGAATAAACCGGTAACCGATGAGCTGATCATGAAAATCACCAAAGAGGTGGTGATCAAATTCATCGAGGTGGGTCGTCTTTCTCCGGCAAAATTCGAGGAGACCTTCCAGGATGTGCATCGCACGGTCAGTGACGTTGCCAGGGGGAGCCTGGCTGACAAGGGGAGCGCATGAGTCAAAGCTCCCAACCCCTTTTGGACCCATCCCTTAATTTTTTTCCGACAGATCCAAGACATATTCACCTCATGGGTGTCTGTGGCACAGGTATGGGCGCCATGGCTGGTCTTCTTCGCAGGGCGGGCTACACCATTAGCGGTTCAGACGCCCAGGTCTATCCCCCCATGAGCGAGTATCTTGCTGCTGCTGGTATTGAGGTCCTGGAGGGCTATCATCCTGGCAATCTGATGCCGCGCCCCGACCTGGTGGTGGTGGGCAATGTTATCAGGCGTGATAACCCTGAGGCCCTTGAGCTTGCCCGGCTCGGCATCCCCTATGTCTCATTCCCCCAGATCCTCGGCGACAAGTTTCTGGCCAATAAACAATCTCTGGTTGTGGCCGGTACCCATGGTAAGACAACCACCGCCTCTCTGCTGGCCACCATGCTGGCGGGTGCAGGCCTTGATCCCGGATTTATGATCGGCGGCATTGTTAAGGCCTTTGGTGCAAATTTTCAACTGGGGGAGGGTGAATATTTTGTGGTTGAGGGTGATGAGTATGACACGGCCTTTTTTGATAAGGGGCCAAAATTTCTCCATTATCGTCCCCAGATCGCTATTCTTACCTCGGTTGAGTTTGACCATGCTGACATCTATGCCGATTTTGAGGCAGTGAAGGCTGCCTTTGCCCGCCTGGTTGCTCTTATGCCGAAAGACGGGGTCTTGGTCGCCTGTTTTGATGATCCGGTGATCCGTCAGCTATGTGATCAGGCACCCTGCAAGGTGGTCTCCTATGGGGTTGATCATCGCTGGGATTGGTCCTTTCAGGATATGGCAAGCTCTGCAGGCTTTACGGCCTTCTCTCTTTTGCGCCAGGGCCTGGTGGCTGGACAGTTTAAGAGTATCATGCCTGGCCGTCATAATGTTCTCAACTCCCTGGCGGTTCTGGCGGTGCTTGATGAAATTGGCTTGGATAGTGAGGTGATGTGCCGTGAGCTTGCCGCCTTTCAGGGGGTTTGCCGACGCCAGGAGGTGCGGGGGGTTGCGGCCGGGATAACCGTGATTGATGATTTCGCCCACCACCCCACAGCGGTCAATGAAACACTGGCCGGTCTTAAGGAGGCCTATGGGGGGCAGCGTCTTGTTGCTGTTTTTGAGCCCCGGACAAATTCCAGCCGCCGGACAATCTTCCAGGGGCGCTATGCCGAGGTCTTTGCCAGCGCCGATGAGGTTGTCATCAAGGAACCGGATCCCCTGCCAGGGGTGGCCCCGGAGGATCATTTCTCCGCTGCCCGGCTTGCCTCTGATCTGGAGGCCCGTGGCCAGCAGGCAGCGCGCTTTCAGGATACGGACTCCATTCTCGAGCATCTTGGCGCCACCCTTCGTCCCGGTGATGTGGTTGCCATTCTTTCCAACGGTGGTTTTGATAATATCCACCAACGTCTTCTTGATTCCTTGCAGGGTGAGTAGGTCGCGATAGCGCATGTTTACGGTGTTAAAACAGGGTGTTATGCGCTGTGTTTCCGTGCTTTGATAAAATGAATGACCGTTCATGTTTTTGTGAATAGCTATTCATTTTTTTAGTTGACACTGGTAAATGATTCGACTAGAAATGTCTCTAATTGAGCAGAAATACGGATGCTCAACAACGTGAATTTGCCATGGTTGCCGGGGCAGTATTATGCGGCGATGAAATGGGAGTTTTGGTGGCAGGTACATTTTAAAGGAGTGAACGTCGTGGACATGTCAGCAGCTTCTCTGGGTGATTTTCTATATATCGCCGTCTTCTTTCTCGGTGGCCTTGGTTTTGCCGTGGGCCCATTCATTCTTGTCTTTTTCATCAGTCCCCGTAAAACAAGAAATATCGCCAATAAAACAGGCCAATTCATCGAATGTGGAATGGACCCCATCGGTCCTGCCTGGATTCGTTACGGCGTGGTGTATTACCTCTACGCCTTGATTTTTCTGGCCTTTGCGGTGGATGTCCTGTTTCTCTTTCCTGTGGCGTTGGTCTATGATTCCGGCCAGTTTGCCGGGGGGATACGTGATTTTGTAGAGATCGTCATCTTTGTTGGAATTCTGTCACTGGCACTCGTCTATGCCTGGAAAAAGGGAGTCTTCAAGTGGGATCGGAAAGTATACCATCGTCAATAATTCAGCTTTCGACGGTCGATAAAGTTTTAGAGATCGGCCGGGCAAATTCACTGTGGCCCATGACCTTTGGTCTGGCCTGCTGCGCCATTGAAATGATGGCCGCCGGCGCCAGCCGCTTTGACCTCTCCCGTTTTGGCGCGGAGGTGTTCAGGCCGTCACCGAGGCAATGTGATGTCATGATCGTTGCCGGCACCATCTCTAAAAAGATGTTTCCTGCTGTGAAGACCCTCTATGACCAGATGCCGGAGCCGAAATGGGTTATTGCCATGGGCAATTGCGCCATCTCCGGCGGTCCGTTCATGTTTGACGGCCAGTACGGTATTATTGAAGGGGCAGATACCTTCTTACCTGTCGATGTCTATATTCCAGGTTGCCCGCCTCGGCCTGAGGCCTTGATCGAGGGTATTCTGGAACTTGAAGAAAAGATTACCGGCAGCCGCAGGTGGCCGAGGGTCGAATCCGGATTGAGTCAGCCATGAATAAAGCAAATGTAATTCAGGAACTGAAGGCCCTGGCCTCTGAAGGTATGCCTGACGAGACAGAAGTGGCGCCAGTAGTTGAACCGGCAAGCCCTGAGGGCGATCAAGAGGCGAAGCCGAAGAAGGCTGCTCCTCCGGAACCGCGCAAGAATGGTCTGTTGGAGGTCGATTACGCGGTCAAGGGTGTCCATGTCGATGTTCAGATCAACAGTGAGAATGTTGTTCGGGCTGCCGAGATCCTCGACAGGGCGGCCATGACCCTGGAGGCCGTAACCGGTGTTGATTGGATCAAGGATAAGGAGTTGGAGGTCGTCTACGACTACTCCTACACCGGCGGAGAGTGTCTCCGCATTGTTGTCCGGGCCCGGATTCCCCGCGACGAACCAAATATCCCTACAGTCTCAGAGGTTTTCGGCGGTGCCAACTGGCATGAACGGGAGACCTTTGATTTCTTCGGTATTAATTTCGAGGGTCATCCGCAGTTAGAGTATCTCCTGTTGCCGGAAGATTGTGATTTCCATCCCTTGCTCAAAGATTTCAAAGGATGTTAAGCCATGAGTAGCCAAACAGCCAGCCAAAACAAAGAACATTTCGAGATCAACCTGGGCCCCCAGCATCCAGCCACCCATGGTGTTCTCCGGGTTAAGCTTCTGATGGACGGCGAGTACGTCGTCGATGCTGAACCGGTTCTCGGCTATATCCACCGCATGCATGAACTGATGGGTGAAAACAGGACCTGGGCCAAGTACCTGCCCAATATGGGTCGTCTCGATTATCTGTCAGCCCTGTCCTATAATCTTGGCTATGTCGAGCTGGTCGAAAAGATGGCCGCCATTGAGGTTCCTGAGCGGGCCGAGTATATCCGGGTCATCACCACTGAGATGAACCGGATCTCCAGCCATCTTCTCTGGTTCGGCGCCTTTGTCCTTGACCTTGGCGGTTTTACGCCGCTGCTCTATGCCTTTGATGATCGTGAGCATATTCTTGATCTCCTTGAATCCGTCACCGGCTCCCGCCTCACCTATTGCTACTTCCGTTTCGGCGGATGTTCTAACGATGTTGAGGATGAGTTTCTCACCGGCTGCCTTACCTTTATCAAGCGCCTCCGTTCCCGGATGCCCATGTACCATAATCTGGTCACCAAGAATGTCATCCTGATGCAGCGTCTGGAGGGGGTTGGTCCCGTCTCGGCAGAGATGTGCCGTAAGTATGGCGCCACCGGTCCGGTTCTGCGGGGTTCCGGTATCAATTATGATGTGCGTAAAAACGAGCCCTATTCCGTCTATCCTGAGTTTGATTTTGATGTGCCGGTGTACAACGAATGTGATTCCATGGCCCGTTATATGGTGCGTATGGATGAGATGGATCAGTGCATGCGCATTATTGAACAGGCCATTGCCAAGATTCCTGAAGGCCCGGTCATGGCAGCAAAGGTGCCCAAGATGATTAAGCCCGCAGCCGGCGATTATTATCACGCGGTGGAGGCTGCGCGCGGCACCTTTGCCATTCGCGCCGTGAGCGAAGGTAAAAACCAGGCCTATCGCATGAAGTTACGTTCCCCAACATTTTCGAACCTGAGTCTCTTCCAGGAGGCAAGTAAGGGCATGCTGCTGGCAGATGCCCTGGCTTTCATGGGTAGCATTGACCTGGTCATCCCTGAGATTGATCGTTAAGGAGAGACAGCAATGGATCTTGGTATCAATGTAGTTGAAATGCTTATCTATCTGGTGGGGATTATTGCCTTTGCCGCAGGTAACGCCGCCTATCTGGTATGGGTAGAGCGCAAGGGTGCGGCCCATATCCAGCGCCGGACCGGCCCCAAGGAGGTTGGCCCCTATGGTCTCCTGCAGCCCCTGGCTGATGGCGCCAAGTTGATGAGCAAGCAGCTCATTATTCCCGATGGTGTAGACAAGCCTCTCTTTATGGTAGCGCCGCTCATTGCCATGGTGCCGGCCATCATGATCTTTGTCACCATTCCCTTTTCAGACTCCATTATCGCCCGGGACATTAATCTCGGTCTGTTAATGATCTTTGCCTTTGCATCGGTGAATGTCCTGGCCCTTCTTCTCGGCGGCTGGGCATCCCGCAACAAGTATGCGGTAATCTCTGCAGCCCGTGCCGTGTCCCAGAACGTTGCCTACGAGATTCCCATGCTGATCATCGCCATCACCATTGTTATGGTGTCGGGAAGCATGAATCTGAAAGAGATCGTTGATTTCCAGGCCGGTGGATTCTGGAATTGGAATTTTCTGCCCACCAACGGCAATTTTCTCGGGCCCATAACCTTTGTCTTGTTCTTCATCTGCTTCATGGCAGAAACAAACCGCGCCCCCTTTGAC
Source organism: Pseudomonadota bacterium (assembly GCA_030597865.1). Classification (GTDB taxonomy): domain Bacteria; phylum Desulfobacterota; class Desulfobulbia; order Desulfobulbales; family SURF-16; genus BM506. The sequence continues at coordinate 12,691 of JAUVQZ010000045.1, forward strand.
CTTGGCGAGGCAGAGTCGGAACTCATCGCCGGTTTTCACACCGAGTATGGCTCCATGGGTTTTGGCCTGTTCTTCATGGGTGAGTATGCCAACATTGTTATCGGTGCCGCCCTTACCGTCATCCTCTTCCTTGGTGGCTGGTATTGTCCCTTTGGATTGACCGATGGCATCTGGTGGTTCCTTATCAAGATGTACCTGTTGATCTGGACCGTGGTACTGATTCGCTGGACCTATCCCCGTGTCACCCTGTGGTCCCTGCTTAATCTTTCCTGGAAAATATTGATTCCTTTTTCCCTCTTCAACCTGCTGGCCAGTGCCGGTCTGATAAAGATCCTGGGATAGGCAAGGGCAGAAACTGATAGAGCGATCATTAATTTTAGAACAAGGACAAAGAGGCCGTCATATGGCTGGATATTTTACAAACATACTGAGTGGCACCAAGAGTCTTTTAGTTGGGCTCTCCATCACTCAAAGAGAGTTCTTCAAGAAGCCGGTTACTCTCCAGTATCCCTGGGAATCGCTGGAGATGACTCCACGATATCGGGGCCATATTCAGCTGGTCAAGGATGGGGAGACCGGTACCCATAAATGCATTTCCTGCGGTTTATGCGATAAGGGTTGTCCATCCGGTTGCATCACGGTCAAGGGTGAAAAGCAGGAGGGTGTCAAGGTTAAGGTTCTTGTCAGGTATGACCTGGATTTTACCAAGTGCAGCCTGTGCGGCCAATGTATTGACAATTGTAAGCCGGGCGCCATTGAGTTTTCCAAGGAGTACAATCTGGCAAGTACCCGTAAGGAAGATTTTTACTATGATTTATTGAAACGATTGAAGGAGCAGAAATAATGAATCTTGCTATTTCTCCTGACCTTGTCCCCATTATACGGGAAGGTCTCTTCCTCGGCTTGATCATCGTCACTGTCCTTGGAGCCTTGCTTGCCACCTGTTCCCAGCGCATGATCCGGGCAGTTCTTGGTCTTGTGGTCTGCTTCATCGGCATTGCCGGTATCTATTATTTTCTAAACAGCCCCTTTGTTGCCCTGATGCAGCTCCTCATTTATGTGGGCGCCGTGGCTGTCACCATCTGTTTTGCCATCATGCTGGCAGATCCTGATGATGACAAGCTCACCGCCAAGACACCGGGCCTGGCCGGCCCCTTTGCAGTCCTGCTTGGCGGGACCGTGACCTGGGCCCTGGCCTACGCGGCCATGACGGCCACATGGATGACTCCGGCGGTGAAGGTTAATGCCGGTACGGCAAGAGATCTTGGCGAATCACTTCTCACCACCTATAGCATGGTCTTTGAGTTGGTCTCCATTGTCCTTCTCATTGCCATCCTTGGTTCACTGGTTGTCGCCAGATCCGGGAGGGATAAAACAGAATGTTAATGTTAAGCACCCAACTCAACACCTATCTGTTCATTGGCGCCATGCTCTTTGGTTTTGGAATCTTTGGCCTGGTGAAAAGACCCAGTCTTATCGGCATGCTGATCTCAGCTGAGCTTGTTCTCTGCGGGGCCTCGGTGAATTTCATGGCCTTTAATAGATTTTTGGCTCCGGATCCAACCGTGGGGCAGATCTTCACCCTGTTTATTATGGCTATTGCCGCTGCTGAGGCCGCCATTGCCCTGAGTATTATTGTTGCCGTTTATCGAAACTATAAGTCCATCGAAACCGAGGACTTGGTAGATCTTCAAGGTTAATAGAAAGGTTAAGGGATATGGAAATTAGCGCGCCAACCATAATTAACTCATCAATACTGCTTTGGGCATTATTGATTCCCCTTGTCGGGGCCTTAGGTG
>JAUVQZ010000130.1 GCA_030597865.1 Pseudomonadota bacterium
AAGGGGGCGGTGGAACTCTGCCAGGCCTTTGCCACCGGCGGCGGCCGGGCCGCTGCCGCCGGTATTAATCAGCTGCCAGCGGCCATGGTTTCGGAGTTCATGACCGCCTTTTTTGCCGCCTTCAAGGGCTGAAAGAAATGTGGTCTCTCTCAGCTGTGAGGCGGGGAGCATTTTAAGGTCGCCGGGGTCTTGCTGTGCCTGCCTCACCGGTTCGTGAATTCACCAGGATATACGTCCAGCAGGTTGTTGTTTGGAAAAAAACTTTGTATCCTCTCCCTCTCTATGGTTTCCTTACTTTAGGCAGGTCATAGGTTGCCCTTGGCAAACCAGCTGTCCCCCCAAAGACTCTTTCAAAAGGACGTTAGCCCCTCCATGGAATATAGAAAACAATGCCTCGCCATTTTCCTCGTTGCCCTTTTTAGCCTGTATCCTGTCTCTCTGCTTGCCGCCCCTGAAAAACCCAAGGCCGCGGATCTGGTCAGGGACGGTCAGTCCATTGATCTGACCAGTAAACGCTATCAGGATCTCTTTGCTGAGCTGCGCGCCAAGCATCACTTCAGCCAGAAGGAGCTGGATACGATCTTCAGCGGCCTGACCATCAAACGAAGGGTGCTGGTGCTGATGGACTCCCAGTGGGAGGCCAAGCCATATTTTAAGTACCATCCCCGTTTTATCACCCCGGCGGTGATAAAGGAGGGCAGGGAGAAGCTCGTCCAGCATAAGGCAATCCTAGACCGGGTGGAAAGGGAGCTTGGGGTTGAACGGGAGGTGGTGGTTGCCATCTGGGCCATTGAGTCCCGCTTTGGCAAGCATAGGGGCGGCTTTGATATGCTGCAGACCTTGAACACCATGTTTGATGCCTATCCGCGCCGTTCTGCCTTCTACCGCAAACAGCTAGTCCATTTCCTTCTGCTCTGCAGGGAGAATAATGTTGACCCCAAGGCAGTGTTTGGTTCCTATGGCGGCGCCTTTGGTCAGACCCAGTTTATCCCCTCAAGCTTTCGCGAGTATGCGGTGGATTTTGACAAGGACGGTCAGCGTGACGTCTGGCATAGTATCGATGATATCCTGGCCTCCATCGCCAACTACCTCAGACGCCATGGCTGGGTGTTTGATGCGCCACTCTATGCCGAAATCGGTCCGGCCCTCAAGGCATCTGCTCTTGACAAGGCCCATAAAAAGGGGCGTAGGGGCCGGGTGAGTGTTGTCGGCATCGAGGCGGCCCAGGGCGTCAAACTGCCGGCCTCACCGGCCAATAAGGATCTCTCCATTGTCGGCCTGGAGCTGGATAAGGAGGGGGGCATGCGCTTTGTGGCCGGCTATCCCAACTTCCATGCAATTACGGCCTGGAACAATTCAAACCGCTATGCCATGGCCGTCACTGAGCTCAGTGAGTTTTTGGCCGGGGTGAAATAGGTTTTAAACCCCATCCGGCCCCGCCGGTCTTGGGAAACTAAGGAGCCGGCCCCTAGCTTGTCGAAGGGTGCCAGACAGGGTGATCAGGTGCAATCCTTTCGGCTGAAAGTTAAAATTATCCTGGCACTGGCCCTCTTTATTGGCACAGGGATGCTGCTCATCGATATTGTGGTCAGCATGAGTAACCAGAAGCGGCTGCTCATGGCCGAGATGGACAAGGCAGAGGTGGTGACAGGCGTCCTTGCCAGTCGCCTGGGTCAGGAGAAAAGCCCTTCCAGTCCTCTTTTTGAAGAGCTTTCCCGCCTGGTTCGCAGGGCCGGGATGGATCTGGTGATCGTTGATGGCGCTGGGGAGGTCCAGTTTTATTCCAGGCCGGAGGGTCGCGCCCGCCATGACCTGGAAATGGTGACCAGGCGGGCGGTCCTTACCAGGGCCATGGCAAAGGGCACGTCCGGCAGCCGTTTTGGTCTTCTGGGCAAACGATATGACTATTTACTGCAGGCCACCCCGGCCCGTTCCGGCCAGGGTCAGGTGGTGGCCGGTGTTGGGGTGGCCCTCAATCTTGGCCCCCTCTATCAAGGCCTTTTTAGCGGGCAGCGTCTTGTCATCCTGTACCTTCTGTTAAATCTCGTTGTTCTCACCTTTTTGGCCTATCAGCGCATGGTCAAGCTGTTGATCAAACCCCTCCAGCGTCTGGTCAAACGGGCTGGGGAGTATCAGGATGATGAGGCCTTTTATTTCCTCAGTGACAGAAGGGGGGATGATGTCAGCGCCCTTTCCTCCTCCCTCAACAGTATGCTGCGCCGCATTAATACCGACCGCCAGAAGCTGCAGGACATGGTCGGGGCCCTGGAGGAGACCAACCGTTCCTTAAAAAGGGCCCAGCAGGAGGTGGTCCGGGCTGAGAAACTGGCCTCGGTGGGGCGCCTCTCCGCGGGGATTGCCCATGAGATCGGCAATCCGGTGGGCATTGTCCTGGGCTATCTGGAACTTTTGAAGGAGCAGGACCTGGAGCCTGCCCAACGGCTTGATTTTATCGGCCGGGCCATTGATGAGATCAACAGGATTAACATTATTATCCGCCAGCTCCTTGATCTGGCCCGCACCGCTGTTGAGGAGCATGGTGAGGTGCATGTTCATGATTTGCTGACGGATCTCCATGGGGGCCTCAAGACCCAACCCCTGTTTGCCACCATGACCATGGAGCTTGACCTGGGGGCCGAGAATGACATGGTCCATGCCGTTGCCGATAAGCTGCGCCAGGTCTTTTTGAATATTATCATGAACGCGGCTGACGCCGTCATGGCTAACGGTGCAGGGCATGCCGGCATGCTGACAATAGCCACGGCCCTGGTCAGCGTCGAGCTTGAACCTGGCCTGGGGGAGGAGGCGGCCCTGGAAATCACCTTCATTGATAATGGTCCCGGCATTGCGCCTGAAAATGTCGAAACGGTTTTTGATCCCTTCTTCACCACCAAGGAGCCGGGCAAGGGCACTGGACTTGGCCTGTCGGTAAGTTATATGATAATTGAAAATGCCAAGGGCAGGATCACGGCAGCCAGCCCAGCGGAGGGTGGCTGTGTGTTCACGGTCCTGCTGCCCCTGGCCCGGTCAGGGGAAAATAACCACCACCACAAGGCAAAATGACAGCCGAATTCAAAAAGAAGATTCTCATCCTTGATGATGAGCCCAATATGCGCCATATGCTCACCGTGCTGGTGGAAAAGGAAGACTATCTGGTCACCACCGCTGCCGACGGCAGTGAGGGGCTCGATCTTCTCAACCACCACCGTTTTGACTTTATCCTCTGCGATATCAAGATGCCCAATATGGGCGGCATGGAGTTCCTGCAGGCCTCTGGCGAACTGCGTGGCGAGGCCACGGTGATCATGATGTCCGCCTATGGCACCCTTGATACCGCCATTGAGGCCATGAAGCTTGGTGCCTATGATTTTATCTCTAAACCCTTTAAGACCGACGAGGTCCTGCTCACCCTGAAAAAGGCGGAGGAACGGGAAAATCTCAAACGGGAAAATCGCAGCCTCAAACTGCAGATAAGCCAGGTCAAGGATGAGTATCGCTTTGGCACCATGCTTGCCCATTCCAAGGCCATGCGGGATGTCTTTCGACTGGCCGTCAAGGTCGCCCAATTTGACACCACTGTGCTTGTCACCGGAGAATCAGGCACCGGCAAGGAGCTTGTGGCCCGGGGTATCCATTTTGCCTCGCCGCGAGCCAAGGGCAGCCTGGTGGTGGAAAACTGTGGTTGTGTGCCGGAGAATCTGCTGGAGAGCCTCTTCTTCGGCCATGTCAAGGGGGCCTTTACCGGTGCTGATCGTGACAAAAAGGGCCTGTTTGAGGAGGCGGACAGGGGCACTATCTTTTTAGATGAAATTGGCGATCTGCCCCTCCAGCTTCAGGTCAAGCTCCTCCGGGTCCTCCAGGAGGGGGAAATTAGGCCGGTGGGCGCTTCTCAGGCCATCAGGGTCGATGTCAGGGTGGTGGCGGCCACGGGCCGAGATCTGGCCCGTGAGGTGGAGGAGGGGCGTTTCCGCCGGGACCTCTACTATCGGCTCAATGTCCTGCCCATTACCCTGCCGCCCCTGCGTCAACGGCCGGCGGATATTCCCCTGCTCTGCGACCATTTTATCGCCAAATTCAAAGACAGGATGGGCGCAGTGGCCTCGCGGATCGACAGGGGGGCCATGAAGATGCTGCTGAAATACCAGTGGCCCGGTAATGTCCGGGAGCTTGAAAATACCATTGAAAGGGCCTTGGTGTTGGCGGATGGCGATACCCTGATGGTGGAGAATTTCCCCATGCTCAGTGAAGGGTCAAGCCCCTGTGCAGGGGCCAGTCTCTTTGATGGTTATTCGCTGAAGGAGGCCAAGAGGGTCTGGGAGAAGAATCTTATAGAAAAAACCCTTGCCGAGTGCAAGGGTAACCGCTCCCGGGCCGCTGAGATGCTTGAAATAAGCTACCCCTCGCTGCTCAATAAGATCAAGGAGTATGGGGTGGTGGTGTAACCGTCTGTGGCAGGTGGGCCCTGGGAAGAGGTCAGGCGTTTGCCATGGCGTGCCAGGTTCTGATCTCGCCTTGGTCAAAGAGGGCCACCTGGTTCTTGCCGTGGTTCTTGGCGTGGTACAGGGCCCAGTCCGCATTGCTGATCAGGCTGTCCCTGGGCTCCCCCTGGCTAAACTGGGCCACTCCGAAGCTGCAGGTCAGGTTGCCTGCCTTGCTGAAACGGTGGGCCTTGATGTTGAGCCTGATCTTGTCAGCCAGGATGGCGGCCCCCTCGATGTCTGTTTCCGGCAGTAAAATAGCAAATTCCTCCCCCCCCCACCGGCAAAAAATGTCACTCTGGCGGATGGCGCTGTGGGCAACCACAGTAATCTCCTTGAGCACCTCATCACCGATCAGGTGACCGTAGGTGTCGTTGACGGATTTAAAATTATCGATATCAAGGATCACCAGGGAGAATTTTTTGTCGTGGCGCTCCGCCTTCTTGGCCTCTGACTTGAGCAGGTCGTTGAACATCTTTCTGTTATAACAGCCGGTGAGGGGGTCGGTGGTGGCCTGTTTCTCCATGGCCACAAGCTGGTCATTGATGGTGGATTTTGCCTCCAGCAGGGGGGTGGTGTCGTAGATAACAATGCTTGCCTGGCCATTGGCAAGGGGGGTTATCACCACGTCTTGCCGCATGTGGCGGAAGATCGATTTGGTGATGTTCTGGAGCCTGATGGGGATGATGAATTTTTCCACCGATGAGCTGGTAAAGGTGGATGAGTTGAGCTTGAAGGCTATTTTGACCTTGCGCTTGAGGATGTTGAAGCCTGTGGCTGGAAAGAGGGCGGCTAGTAAATTGTCAGCGGCCTCCTCTTTGCTGATGCCGGTGTGTGTTACCAGCCATCGGTTCCAGAAAAGAACTTTCAGGTCTGCCGTGACGATCAATATTCCATTTTCAATGGTGTCAAGGATGTCTTGTTCAGCAAGCATCTATAGATTTTCCAGGTAGTCTTCTAAGGCCGCCTTGAGCCAGTTGAAGGTCGCATCGGTGAAGAGAATAAAGAGTTTGCCGCGGATTTCCATGTCGCTGAAGTCGAGTACGGTGCTGATCACGATAACATGCCTGTAGGGCATTTCCGTGCCATCCTTCATCACGCTCTGGGAAAACTCGATGGCGGGTGGGGCAAAGGTCACGTTGGTGCTCAAGAGTTCAGCCAGTTTGCCGATGCACGATGAGCCCAGGATGTTGGAGATCTCCAGGATGCTCTGCCTGATTTCATCTTCGCCGGCAGTTACTGCATCATCGCTATCCTCTTCGCTAAAGATAACGCCCTGCATGTTCTGGGCGCTTTTGGGGTCCATGACAAAGACGATTTCCCCCTGAAATTGGCCCTTGAACTGCTGGGAGGTTGTATAGACTTGCTGGTAATTGAAATCCTTAAGGATGAACTCGTCGAGGTCCTCCATGGTAATGAGGCTGATATCAGGGACATGGAGGGTGGCAAAATTGTCAAAGAGGTCGGCAATGGTGGCGGTGGCCGAACCAAAGGCGATATTGATCAACTCGCTGAGGACCTCCCGCAGTTCGTCCTTGATCATGATCCGGCCCCTGGCAGAGTCGCAAAAATTTCAGCCAGCCTCCCTTCGGAGATGGGTTTGGGTTCGACGGCAACAGCCCCGAGGGCCATAACTTTTTCCTGGGATTTTGCCTGGATATCTGCAGTGACGATATGCACCCGGCAGTTTTTGTCAAAATCCCTGATGTGGGCCAATGCCTCAAAGCCATCCATTTCAGGCATGGTGAGATCAAGAAAGACAATGTCGGGACAATGTTCCTTGTAAAGGTTAATGGCCTCCACACCGTTTTCCCCTTGAAAGATGTCAGCAGAATCTTTTATGGCTGCGGGCATTCTTTTTAGGATGGTCAGGCGTGAGAGCTTGCTGTCATCAACGATGAGGATCTTCATGGCGGTAACCCATGGCTATGCTTTCAATAATAAACAACATTGTTCAGCTACCTTAACAGGGAACGATGAAAATATGAACATGAAAACTTGACAGAAAAGCGCCTGGTCAAAAGCGGGGTGGAAAAATGGAATAAGGGAGGGGGTGGTGGACTCATACTTAACAAAGGGTTGCACCAGTCCGTGCTGGGCGAGGCAAGGTCTGGTGAAATATGATTCTCGCGTTAGGTTAAGGTGACTGCCATGAAAGGGAAAATGAAGTATTTTGGGTCAACGGTGCTGCTTCTTGCGGTAATTTCATTCACTGCCGCCGCCTGTACGACAACCGGTTCCACCGGGGGGGATGAGGTCCTCTATAAGCGGCTTCCTGCCACGGAACATCATAAGCAATTTCCAAGTGAGCATGGGGGGGGCGAAGGTAAGGCCTGTTTCTACGACCGGGCTGACGATGTGTACTATTGCTCATTTCACTAGAAACCTGTCGGGTTAGACAAGGGGTTCTGGTTTGGGCCGGGAGGGTGGCTCAGAAGGGTGGCTCAGAGCTAAAGCAGATTTTTTCCTTGCTGGCAGGATGATAAAAGGCCAGTCGGGTGGCGTGGAGCATGAGCCTGTCCCCCTCTTTGCCGCTGCCGTACAGGGGGTCGCCGACAATGGGACAATGGAGGCCGAGCCCATGGGCGGCATGGAGCCGTAACTGATGGGTGCGGCCGGTGATGGGGGTAAATTGGATCCGGCTGATCATGCCTTGAGCGCTGATAAGCTGCCAGCGGGTGATACCCGTTTTACCCTGAACCGGGTCATAGACCTGGTGGGGACGGTTGTCCGGATCCAGGCGGAAGGCCAGTTGGATTTCTCCACCCTCTCCCTGGGGCACGCCTTCAAGGAGGGCAATATATTTTTTGTCGATCTGGCGCCTGGCAAATTGGCCGGACAGGTTGGCATGGGCCTCCTTGTTAAGGGCAAGCACCATGAGGCCGGAGGTGGCCATGTCAAGGCGGTGCACGGCCGGCTGTGCCATGCAGGAGGGGATAAGGCCCTTGAGACGATTAACCACGCAGTCCTGTTTGTCAGGGCCGCGCCCAGGCACGGACAACAGGCCGCCCGGCTTGTTGACCACCACAAGATGGGTATCACGGTGGATGATGTCGAGCTTCTGGTCAGGAATCATCTGAGTCATTAAGGCCGCAGAGTAGAAAGCCGAGGATGGGCTGACATTTACCGGCGCAGGAAGGGTAGAAATTGCCATGCTGCCTGGTCTGGGAAGGGTTTTCCCGGCCCATAAAAAACTCGCTGATCCCCAGGGGGGTGAGTTGGTGCCGGGCTGCGTGATTAAGAAGCTTGGGGGCGCAGCAGTCGCCGGTGCCGGTGGGGATGCCGCCTGGTCCCAGAAAGACATCCTGAAGTTTTTTGTTTTCGCCGCGGAAATTGGTGAGACGGTAGACGGCGTGTAACTCTTTCATCAGCTGTTGCGATAGGGCCCGGCGCTCCTGGACAAGTCTTTGGCGGCAGGGGGCATCTGTGGCGAGCAATCCAAGGCGGCGGCTAAGGTCCTTAATCTTGCCCTCCATTATGTGATTTGTCTGCTGCCACTCATTCACCCCAAAGAGTGGGGGGGCCCAGCCATCCACCTGCCACTGGCCATTATACTGTCCAGAAAAGGCGCGGAGCAGGCCCTGGGAGCCGTCAGCTCCCCTGTACTCCAACACCCCGAACATCTGGCCGCGGGCCGGGCCGAAGAGATAGTCCAGGCTGTAAAGGTTGTTGGCCTCCTTGTCACTGCTTTCAAAATCTATTCGCCCCTTTTTTTCAAGTTCATCCATCAGGGTAAGGGCGTGCTGTCGGCTTCCTCCCTGGCCCAGAACATGGCGGGTTTC
>JAUVQZ010000063.1 GCA_030597865.1 Pseudomonadota bacterium
CCATGGGAGATAGCATGGTATATCTTCGTGATTTCAGCCTGCCCATAGACTATGGCGTGCTCACTCTTTTAGATGGTACACAGGGAAGTACGACTATTGATTTTGAAAACACCTTACATGGCATGTTCTCAGTGGATGTTAACACTTCCGAGGTGCCCGAGCCAGCCACCATGCTTCTCTTTGGCACCGGCCTAGCAGGGCTTGTTGGCAGTAGATTCAGAAAAAATAAAAAATAACTTCTTCACACGATAGTAGTCTGCCAAAGGCAGAATCATTCATTTGGTTCTGCCTTTGATGTTTTTAGTTCAGCTGTCATAAATGCCGAACCGTCGCATGTACCAGACCCGCAAACCTGCGCCGGATTTTCGAGATAAACCAACGGTATTGCCTCTGCCGTTTTGATTGTCAAATTCATGGCCGCCTGGTGATGCTGAACGTTATGGCCGTAGGGAAATAGAACCATGGATAAGCATATTGGCAAGTGGGCAACTGGAACAATCGTTGTGCCACTCTTAGTGGCAATGGTGAGTATTTTTGGCGTTCAATTAAAGGATGCCCTTTTCCCTACTCCCCCTCCCAAAATTGATAATAGCATAGCCCCAGTTGAAAAAAGGCTGCTTATCGTAGAAACACAAGTGAATATTCTTACGGAAATTTTCCATTCTCGACAGGTGCCTAGAGATGCTCGACCAACTAACAATCGCATTTCTGACTCAGACAGGTTCAAACAGAAGATCAAAGTTGAAAACGCTTCACAGTACTCGGGACGCAAACTCTATGTTGGTAAAAAGGCCTGGGATTGGACTATTTACATAGACTCCGCACCTTCTATATTGGCAAAGATATCATGTGTTACATATCAACTGCATCCAACCTTTAAAGACCCCACGATACGAATATGCAAACAAGGCCAGAGTTCTAAGGCATTTTCATACTCAACTACAGGATGGGGCACATTTAATGTTGGTGTGAAAATCGAATTCAAGGATGGTTCAGAGTTTACGACGGATCATTATCTAATATTTCGTGAGTAGGATTGGCAGGGAGATAGGGGCGCCCTTTTCGCCCGTTTCACTGGCTGGGCAAGCAGCAGCGGAGCGGCGAAAAGGAACAAAACACACGAGAGGCAACAATGGTCCCATCTCCACTTACCTTGGATCGAAGTCTGCGCTTTTATCTCCATCCTTCGCGGGAATGACTTTGGATCTGAAGATTTAGTTCTGAAATATCAACAGGTTCATATTGCCCCTGCTGTTTGGCTGAGGTTCAGTGGTAATCAGAATAATTTATGACGCTCAATGAGAGTGCGCTGCTTGATCCAACTTGTCCGCTGCCCATTGGTTGATACTTTTCCCACTTACTTCGGCAGCTTGAGCAACTGCAGCATGAACCTTTGGGGGGATACGGAGCATCAACTTGCCAGAATATGGCTTTTGGGGTTGCTTGCCTGCTTTTTTGCATGTTTCCAGATAGTCATCAACAGCCTCTTCAAATGCTGCTCGAAGTTCACCAACAGCTTCACCGTGAAAGCCTACGACATCACGAATGCCTGCAATATGGCCAACAAAGCAACTATCTTCATCGCTGTATTCAATGCGGGCACTATAGCCCTTGTGTTTCATCGTTTTCATTGTTTCACTCCGGCTTGTTTCAAAAAAGAACGCGCGTCCCGTATCTGGTTGGTAGGGTTTTGCGTCTTTATGGGGATGTGGTCTATGGAAACTCACCACTACTTCGTTTAAAACGAATCGGACTCGAGAGCCATCCCCCTCTATCAAGTCTGCACCCAAAGCCAGAAACAGCGATTCCAATCTTTTAAAATCAAGGTTGGACGGGACTGGATTTGTAAAAATAGCTTTTAATGCCCTTCGCTGTTTACTGTTCATACTATATGATATCAATTTATGATATCAAAATCAAGTCAGCGCCAACACCAAAAGAGCGCCAATAATGATGCCAGGTAATATGACCGCCACAGAAAACATATTACGTATCCTCCCTTATCCCTTCCCATTCAGCCCTGAACTCCCCAACCCTTCGACAGGCTCAGGGCACCGCCTTCGACAGGCTGGGCAAGCAGCAGCGGAGCGGCGAAAAGCACCAAAACAAACGATAGGCAACATTAGTCCCGCAACCACTTGCTCTACATTTTATGCGTGCGATTTTATCGAATTCATAAGAGTAGGAAGGATCGGTTTAACTCTTTTCCATGCTGTTGAATCATGGGCAGCATGCCATAGGTCATAGTTTTTTTGGAGGTTCAGCCATAACTCAGGGGTAGTGTCAAATGCTCTCGATAACCGCAAGGCCATGTCAGGTGTAACTGCCCCGTGACCATTAATAATTTTTGATAATGTTTTTCTGGAAACAGCCAGAACAGAAGCCATATCCTGAATTGTGACGGATAATGGCTTTAGGTAATCCTCCCTTAAAATGTTTCCGGGGTGTGTTGGTTGTCTTTTCATTGTTCTCATGTGACACCTCCTAATGATAGTCGTCATAGTCAACTATGTATGCGTCACCATTGACGAACTCAAAAATTACACGCCAGTTTCCTGAAACTTTTACAGAGTATTGACCTTTTCGGTCGCCACTTAGCGTATGTAAGCCAGAAGCTGGGTAGCTCATGTCTTTCACGTCATTTGCAGCATTGAGGCGGTCTAAAATTCTTTCCAGTTTGCTTGCGTGATCCGGCTTTATGCCTTTTTTGACTCCAGTACAGAAAAACTTTTCCAACCCTTTATGCCTGAATGACTTGATCATGCCCAAAGTGTAACCTGCAAGGTTACACTTGTCAATGCGTGGAGATTTTTGTGGTCAGCGAACGTGGGCAGGAACAAAACACACGAGAGGCAACAATGGCCCCATCGCCACTTGCCTTGGATCGAAGTCTACGCCTATCTCCCGCCTGCGCGGCAATGACTCGCTCATTGCTGAATAAGCATGTCAACGGGGATCAAGCCCCCTCTTGGCCTTTATTCAACATTAAAGGAATTAAGGTCAGGCGTGCATCAGGCAAGAATGCTAATCCTTGTCCCATAACAATATCAAGCGGCCTCGGTCGGCACCAATAACGGCACCAAGAGGGCGCCGATGATAATACCGAGCAATATGACCGCCATACCGCCGCGGGCCACCAGATGAATAAGCAGAGCCAGCAGTCCAAGTACCACCTGTATTTTACGCATGTCACTCCCTCCTCACAGTTCTTCATCATGGCCCTGGCGGGAAAACTCGCCCCAGGCCTTATTATAGGTATCCTTCAACCTCGCTTCAAGGATGAGGCGATATTCCTCCACCCCACCACTATCAAGCTTGGCAGGCACGGTTAACGGTTCCCCGATCATCCATACCATCCTGGCAAAGGGCATGGGCAGCAGGGTCTTGTCCCAGCTTCGAAAGAGTTTATAGCGGCTGAAGGCCCAGTTCATCGGCACAATGGGAATCCCGGCCCGGCTGGCTATAACGATGGAGCCGCCTTGGGCCACCTTGGCCGGGCCCTGGGAACCATCAGCGATTATCACCGGACTCAAGCCCTGGCGGACTGCCTTTAAAACACCCTTCATGGCCGCCACGCCGCCCTTACTGCGCGAGCCCCGCACCGGAACAATACCTCTTGACCTCAGAATGCGAGCGATAAAATCACCATCCTTACTGGGACTAACCATGCCCACCATGGGCAGTCGGCCGCCGGCCACGCAGGCACAGAGGACATTATAATGCCAAAAGGCAATAATAAAGGGTTGGCCCGAAGCCACCATCTTCTGCCAGGTCTCTTTGCCCCTCATCTCTTTTCGACAGGTGGCAAGGAGAAAGCCCATCACCACCTTATAGATCAGCGGCGCCAGGGCCAACAGCAGTTTACGTTTCCACTCTTTTTTCACAGCCATGCAAGCTCCATCTCCTTTAACATCTTGATCTCGTCACGCAGCTCAGCGGCCTGCTCAAAGGCCAGGAGCTTGGCAGCAGCCTGCATCTCCTTGTCCTTGGCCATAATGGCCTTGCGCACCTGCGCCACCGAGCGGTAAACCACCTCCTCTTCAGCGGCCTTGGCAAGGGGGGCCGGCGCCATGTCATACACCGTGCCCATGACGTCCTTGATGGCGGAAGATATGGTGGTGGGTGTGATGCCATGCCTCTGGTTATGGGCCTGCTGGATGGCCCGCCTTCTATTGGTCTCATCAATGGTATAGCGCATGGACCCGGTTATTGCATCGCCATAGAGGATGACCTTACCATGGGCATTACGGGCGGCCCGGCCACAGGTCTGGACCAGGGAGCGCGATGAGCGCAGGAATCCCTCCTTATCGGCATCCAGCACCGCCACCAGGGTCACCTCCGGCAGATCAAGACCTTCGCGGAGGAGGTTGATGCCCACCAGGACCTGGAACTCGCCCTGGCGTAACTCCCTGACCAATTGTATGCGCTCCAGGGTCTTGATGTCTGAATGGAGATAGCGCACCGCCACCCCCAGATTTTCTAAATAATCGGTGAGATCCTCTGACATGCGCTTGGTCAGGGTGGTGATCAGCACCGCCTCCCTCTTCTTTTCCCGGCTGCGGATCTCAGCCAGGAGATCATCCACCTGGTTCTTGGCAGGCCGCACCTCGATCTCCGGATCAAGCAGGCCGGTGGGCCTGATGATCTGCTCAACGATATGACCTTCAGCCCGTTCAAGCTCAAAATCACCAGGGGTGGCAGACACATAAATGGCCTGATTAATACGGCGGTCAAACTCCTCGAATTTGAGGGGCCGATTATCCAGGGCCGATGGCAGGCGGAAGCCAAATTCGCTGAGGGTGGTTTTGCGCGACCGGTCCCCCTTATACATGCCGCCGATCTGGGGAATAGACATGTGGGACTCGTCTACAAAGAGCAGGAAATCTTCGGGGAAATAATCGAGCAGGGTGGGAGGCGGCTGGCCGGGTTTACGGCCGGTGAGATGACGGCTGTAATTCTCAATGCCATTACAATAGCCAAGTTCACTGATCATCTCCAGATCAAAGAGGGTGCGCTGCTCCAGGCGCTGGGCCTCGACCAGCCGGTTCTCCTGCTGAAAAAGATCCAGGCGCTCCTTGAGCTCATCCTTGATGGTGTACATGGCCCGGTTGATGACCTCCTTGGAGGTGACAAAATGGCTGGAGGGGAAGACCTTGATCTCCGCAAGCTCATCAATAACCACGCCGCGCAACGGATCGACCAGGGTAATGGCATCCACGGTATCGCCAAAAAAATCCACCCGCACACCAAACTCCTCCTCGTAGGAAGGGAATATCTCAATCACATCACCGCGGACCCGGAAGGTGCCACGGTGGAAGGAGGTGTCGTTGCGCTCATACTGCATATGGACCAGACGGCGCTGCACCTCCTCCATGGCATACTCCCCATCCTTTTCGAGAAAGAGGTGCATGTTCTTGTACTCATCCGGCGATCCCAAACCATAGATGCAGGATACCGAGGCCACGATAATGACATCGCGCCGGGTAAGCAGGGAGCGGGTGGCTGAATGGCGCATCTTGTCGATGGCGTCATTAATGGCGGAGTCCTTATCAATATAGGTGTCGGACTGGGGGATGTAGGCCTCTGGCTGGTAATAATCGTAATAGCTGACAAAATACTCCACGGCATTATTGGGAAAGAGCCCCTTGAATTCGGCAAAGAGCTGGGCAGCCAGGGTCTTGTTATGGGCCATGACCAGGGCCGGTCGATCGGTGTTGGCAATGACCTGGGCCATGGTGTAGGTCTTGCCGGAACCGGTAACCCCGAGCAGGACCTGATCCCGGAGCCCAGCCAGAACCCCCTTGCTGAGGGCGGCAATGGCCTGGGGCTGGTCGCCGGCCGGGGCGTATGGACTGTTGATTTGGAAAAGGGTCATGACGTCTGATCAAGAGGAAACAGGGAGATTCTTAGGCTCTTTTTTTGCCACGGAACCCACGGAATGCACGGAAGAGGTTTGGCAAAGATGCTTTTTCAGTGTATTTCCGTGGGTTCCGTGGCAATCAAATATCATCCTGTCCTGCCGGGACCTCTGTAAAACCCCAAAAGGGATAGTCAAGATGATAGCGGGCCACCAGGCCCGGTGAATTTTCCCGGCTGGCCACGAGCCACAGGGAATTGACCCGGTCGTCGCTACTGCTGGCCAGCGGATCCCAATCAGGCAGGAAGACCAGGGCATTATCAGCGGTGTACTCAATATCGCCGGAGCCCTTGAACAGCCCCATATGGGGCACGCCATCATAACGGCCGCCATCCTGGCGGTTGAGCTCGGAGATAACCAGGAAGGAGACATGGTATTCATCACGGATGGATTCCATCTCCCGCAGCCAGGCATCAATGCCGGTGCGGCGTTCGGAAAAATCCTTAAAGGGCAGCTTATGGAGGGAATCAATGACGATCACCGCATCATCACAATGGGTCTCGTGACGCAGGAAATCAACATGGCGGCGCATGATCTCCGGGTTGAGCTTGCGGTCGTTGACCACCCGGAACCAGGACATCATCGTCCGCAGCTCCTCCTGGGCCTGGCTGAAACGTTCTTTATCATCCCCTGCCAGCTCCCCATGAAAACGCGACACCGCCAAGCGGCTCAGGCGTGACAGGGTCCGTTGATAGATCTTCTGACGGCCATTTTCAAAATCATAATAGATCACCGGCACCTTATTGGCCGCCATCTGGCTGGCAAGCTGGATGGCCAGACAGCTCTTGCCCGCCTTGGGGGCACCACCGATGATGTTGATGCCGTGGATGCCGCCCAGGGCCTCGTCCAGACAGGTCATCCCGGTCTTTAAGGCCTGGTAGCTCGTACTCTGGCTGCGATCAAGGTTGTCGACAAAGAGATTATACTCCCGTCTGGGGGTGTTAAAGGGCGAAAAGGCCCGGGCCCCGCTGACCATTTTTTGAAGCTCAGCCTTGAAGTTGTCACCCTGCTGCCGGGCCATCTGGGCCAGGTTAAAATCCCGTTTGGCATGGGTCGGCCACCTGAAAAGACGGGCCTTGAAGCCCAGCCGTCCGGCAAAACTGCGGGCTGCCGCCTCTGATTCCGGGCTATGGTTCACCACCAGAAACACGGTCTGGATGGCACCAAAGCGCTGGGGATCAACAGCGCCGAGGTCACTCGCCTTGGGTAGGGCTACGCCGGGGTAGCCATGTTCACGCAGACAGAGAAGGTTTTCCTCCCCCTCCACCACAAAGAGCGCCCCATCCTGACAGCAAGCAATGTCCGTCAGATTAAAGAGGCGAAACTCCTCAGTGGCGAAGTTCCCGTCGCCAAACCAGAACTCCTCGCCGCTGCCCTGGGGGGCTAGGCAATGGGCGGCGTAGCTGCAACCATTCTCCTGAAAATAGGGGTAGACGATATAACGGCCATTAAAGCCCACCCGCAGCTCCTGGAGGACACCGCTGCCGATCCCAGCCTGGCCAAAGCCTTCCCGCACCGTGCTGGTCATGCTGTTTTGGAACTTGAGGATATCCTGATTAATATTTTTAAGGGGCCAATCAACCTCCTGGACGTAGGGCTGCTGGTCAGGATCATGGCCGGGCACCTCATCAGCGTCAAGCATGCGCAATCTGGCAAAATGGGGCACAAAGCCGCCGGGCACGCAACGGCTCAGACAGCGGAAATAACCACCAAAGAAACCATCTCCATTCAAAAAGGCCACCAAGGTGCCCGCCTCTTTGCGCCCCCTGCTCTGACAAAAGGGACATGGGGCCTTGAGCATGGTGCCGTCAATAACCGCACCGGGCAGATTATCCTGGTAAAAACGTGCTATTTTTTCATGAAGTGCCATCGCAAAAGGCTCCTTGATCTGCTGGTATCAAGTTTATTTATTGTCTCTATCGTCATCGTACATAGCAACCTTATGGAACCGGGATAGTACTCTCCCCCTAACCCTCCGGAGTCTCCTTCTCGTCGCTTACCTCCCAGAGGGAGAGGGGATTCAAGCCATGGTTGACACCTTCACACTAGAGGTGATGTTCATACCCCTGGTAAGAAATCTGGCGTTTGTGGCCATCCTCCATCAGGAAAACGCCCTGGCCGCTGTTCATCTGACCAAGGCGGCTGACCTGCAGACCGAGCTCTTCCTCAACCTGACGGGCCAGAGCCTCCCCAGTCCCCGGGGCCACGGTGTAGAGAAGCTCATAATCTTCACCGCCGCTCAGCGCCCATTGCCGGGCATCACAGCCCAGAAACGCAGCGGCCTTTTCTATTGTAGCAGAAAGGGGCAATTTATTGGCATCAACCTGGGCAGCGAGGCCGCTTGCCGTACAGATATGGGCTAGATCGGTGGCCAGGCCATCGGAAAGATCCAGCATGGCATGGACATGACCGGAGGCGGCAAGTACACGTCCCAGGGCGATCCGTGGCTGGGGATTGAGATGGGCCTGGACCAGGGGGGCAAACTGTTCAGGCACATTTTCCATCTGCTCACAGAGAGCCAGACCGGCCGCAGCCTCGCCAAGGAAACCGCTGCCCCATATCTCATCCCCATCCTGGGCCGCAGCACGATAACACACCTCTGCCCCGCTCATCTCGCCAAGCAGGGTAATATTAAAGGTTGGACAGGGTGCGGCCACGGTATCGCCGCCAACAAGCACCACATCATACTCCTTCAATATTTCCACAAAACCGTTCATGAACTCCTGGAGGTCCCCATCCGACAGCTCAGGGCTTAGGGCCGCAGAGAGCAGGGCGTAACGGGGCACACCACCCATGGCAGCGATATCACTTATATTAACGGCGGCAGCCTTGCGGCCCAAGAGATGGGGAGGGTGCCATTTCAGGTTAAAATGGACACCCGAGACCAGGGTGTCGGTGGTGATAAGCAGAACCTCATCATCATGCCTCTGGAGCACAGCGCAATCATCGCCAATGCCCTTGACAAGACCAGGCGCCTGACCAGCGGCCAGGGACGCCACGCCCTTGATAAATGCCAACTCAGAATTGTTCATACCCCGCCCCCTGCCAGCCAAGGCTCACTCTGGGTTTCTTCAGGATAATATTCCTGCAGATGCCCCCTGAGCCTTGCCCGTAAATCCACGGCTGAGGGGCAATTCAACAGATCCGTTGCCAGCCCCTCGGCCCGGCTGGAAACCGTCTTTCGCACCATCCTCTTGACATAGGGAATGGCCAGGGGATGCATACTGAGCGAATCAAGGCCAAGGCCGAGCAGAACCGGCAGCGTGCCCATGTCACCGGCCATCTCCCCACACAGGCCAACCTCGATGCCGGCGTTGTGACCCGCCTCAACCACCTGGGCAATCATCCGGAGCACAGCCGGATGGAGGGGGTTATACATATGGGCCACCTGCTCATTGACCCGGTCAACCGCCATGGCATACTGGATGAGGTCATTGGTGCCAATACTGAAAAAATCAACCTCCTTGGCCAGGGCATCGGCCACGGCCACGGCACTGGGCACCTCCACCATCATGCCAATCTCAACATCATCGCCGCTGGGCAGCCCCTGGCTGCGTAGCTCCCCACGCACCTGGGCCACAACCTCCTTTACCTCCATGAGTTCGCAATAGGAGGTGATCATGGGGAACATGATGCGCAAATTGCCATGCCGTGCCGCCCTGAACAGGGCCCGGAGCTGGGTCCTGAAAAGTTCGGGTTTACGCAGGGAGAGACGGATGGCCTTGAGGCCCAGGGCCGGATTTTTTTCCGGTCGGCAGTGGTGACCCTTCACCTGTTTGTCGCCACCTATATCAAGGGTACGCACCGTCACCGGAAAGGGGCTGAGGCTGCCCAGGAGATGCTCATAAATGGTGACCAGCAGCTCCTCCGGCGGCGGCCCGTCCGGGGTGAGAAAATAAAATTCACTGCGAAAGAGGCCTATGCCGGTGGCGCCATACTCAAGGGCCAGCCCAACCTCCTCAAGCATCTCCAGATTGGCCTCCACGGCAATCTTTCGACCGTCCTTTGTCTCAGCCGGCAAATGGGCGAAAAAGCCCATCTGCCGATCATACTCTTCAAACTGTTTCTTGCGGTCCTGATAGGCAGCAAGCTCCCTCTTATCAGGATTAACCACCACCCGGCCACTATTGCCATCCACCACCAGGAGATCACCAGTCACCACCTCCTGGCAGATATCAGGACAGCCCACCACCGCCGGGATAGCCACGGTCCTTGCCACAATGGCGCTATGACCGGTAACACCGCCCAACTCATTGACAAAACCCAGAACCAGCTTGCTGTCCATGGACAGGACATCTTCCGGGGAAAAGTCGTGGCCCACCAAAATAGCGGGCCCATCCTGATCCGGTTCATCAATGTCGCCCTGCAACTCTTTGAGGATCAGATTGACAACATGGCGGCCATCGGCAGCCCTTTCCCGTAAATACTGATCGCTTAAGCCGGAGAGTTTTTCCTCTAGTTCTGCAAGGGAGTCCTGGAGGGCCATCTCAGCGCAGACCATTCTCTCAGCAATAAGAAGCCGGGCCCGCTCAACCAATGTGGGATCCGCCAGGATCAGAAGATGGCTATCAATGATGGGCATGAATTGCGAGAAATCTGCGTCACATCTTTTTTTCAGCTCAAGCAGGCCCTGTTGGGCCCGGACAAGCGCTGCTGCCAGACGATCCTCCTCGTTGCCGACCTCATCCTTATTCGTCAGCCGTCTGGGCCGTCCCCAATGCTGATGAGCAAGGACAAGGGCCCGGCCAATGGCTATACCGGGGGATGCCGCAACACCCTGGAGCTTCTGGGAGGTTTTTGGGAATTGGGATTTCTTCATCATTCTACCTGGGACACGGACCAAAAAGAGGGCAGATCATCTGCCTTGAACCCCACGGCTCAAAACCCCTTGATGAGATTGACAAGGGCGGTCACGGCCTCTTTACTGTCTGGGCCCATGGCGCTCAAGGTTATTTTCGTTCCTGAGGGACAGCCACAGGCCAAGATATCGAGAATGGACTTACAGTCCGCCCTTCTGCTGTTGGCGCTGATGGAGACCTCTGACTGGAAGCCCTGCGCCATTTCCACCAGCAGGGTGGCAGGCCTGGCATGGAGACCATGGCCGTTTGCCAAAACGACCTCACAGCTATATGTGGACTGTCCGGGCATGGTGGAAGGCCATCATTTAACAAGGCGCAATGACGGTTTATTCTCCTTTTTCTTTGTCGGGGGGGGGACAAGTGCCTCATTGTCAAAATCAATGGCTGCCACAAAACGTTTTTCCCCGGCCATGGTAAAAATCTCCTGGCCGGTGAACTGAGGGGTACGCAGGGTCCATGTCACCTTTTGCGGCGGCACACTGAGTATCTGCAGGGAGACATTCCACCACTCGTCACGTTTTCCATGGTCCCGCTCAAAACCCGTCACTAGGGCATAGATCATTTCGCTTGGTTGTTCGGCTACCACCAGCACCACATCGCCAACGTCTGTGGTCGACTTGAATCTGACCTTTTTCTTTAACTCTTGGACAATCGCTTCCATATTTTTCTCCGAAAACTTGAGGGCACCATAAAAGGAGATCTGCCATCCCGGCCCAGGGCCTGATGGCGAAAATCCATAAGCACATTGCCAGAATTTCGCTGAAAATTCCAACTGTTTCCCCCTACCACCCCTCTTTTTAGCGCTCCACATCAAACAACTGCGGCAGCCCATCCTGCTTTTCCTATCATTTTTCCAGGTTTTATTGTATTACCCTGTAGTTTCGGGTTATTTTTTGCAATTACACCTCCCCATTTTTATGGAGATTCAGCATTGCCTTAATCCAAAGGAATATGCCCTCAAAAAATCCGTCCCGGATACCCCCTTCACACCAATTTTTATGGAACTTTTTTTTCTCCTTGCACCTCTTTTACTCATCGCGGCCTTCAGCGTCAACGCTCAAGGTGATGGTAATGATACCCCGGATGAGACCACAACCCTCGTCCGGGCAGTGCTTGGGGGAGACAAACAGGCCTTTAACCGCCTGGTCCTTCTCTACCAGGGCAGAATATACAACTTGGCCTTTAATTATGTAAAAAATGACGAAGAGGCCAAGGACCTGGCCCAGGATATCTTTGTCACCGCCTACAGGGCCCTACCTAAACTGCGTGACGACACCAAATTTGGGGCCTGGCTCTATCAGATAGGATTAAACCATTGCCGTAATCGCTATAAGCGCCTGAAAAGAAGGGGTTATTTCACCAACAAATCGTTGGATGATGATGAGTCGTCCCTGCAACTTGCCGGTGGTGAAACACCAGAGAAGGAGCTTGAACAACAGCGCACCATCAATCTGGTGCGCGACACCATCGCCACCATGAACGATTCGGAAAAAGAAATCCTCATGCTTCGCGACCTGCAGGGTATGCCCTATGATGAGATTAGCGAAATTTTAGATATCCCCCTGGGCACGGTGAAGTCGAAGTTAAGCCGGGCCCGGACAAGTTTGAAAAATAAGTTAAAACGCTTCTACCCCCAGCTATAAAAAAACACCCCTTCCCCTCTCATTAAGTGGCATGACGCCTACCGCGGGGAATAAGAGAAATTAAACCTGTAAAACTCCCATGAATTGTAACCACTGCCAAGACCAATTCTCCGATTTTATTGATGAGGAAATTTCCCTTAAAATGG
>JAUVQZ010000196.1 GCA_030597865.1 Pseudomonadota bacterium
AGGATCAATTTCACCTTTATTTGAAAGAATGTGAGTGGCGATTTAACAACCCAAAAACAAAAGACCAATTAAAACTGTTGAAACAGTTAGTTAAAGCAAATATGGGCTAGTTATCTAGGACAGCCCCAAATCAAATTGACCCAGGCAAATCTGCCAAGGCGGCAGTAAAAAATCAGAACAGGGAAAGGCCAGAGCGCTCCTGGAGCTGATACTGCCAGTATTTCAACGGGCTGTTGTCGGCAAGTTCTTCGTATTCCAAGGTAAATTCACCATCAACATTCCCCCAGAGCCGCTGAAAATAGGAGAGCACCTGCTGGTTAAGGGCGCTGTCAGCCGGGCCGATAATCCGCAGGTAGGACTCCAGGTTGAAATCACAGATATTGCGGCGGGTCAGGTTGGCAGAGCCGCCCATTACCATAGAACGCCCAGGACCGGCGACCATAATGAGCTTGCTGTGAAATTGTTCGTCATGGCTGTCATACCAGCGGACCTGGATTTGACCGGCGGATTTCTTTTTGAGCCAGGCGGCAACCGGCCGGTTGGGGACACCATTTTTTTTATGGCCAAAGGCGTCACGGTTGGCATCGAGAATCAGATTAACGGTTATACCACGCCGGGCAGCAGCCAGCAGGGCGTCGAGGACCTGCCGGTCTGCAAGGTAGAACATGGCCATCCAGAGGGTGGCAGGCGGCCGGCATTTTTCAAGATCCCCAAGAAGAACCTCCTTGATCTTGCCCTCGGTGAGGAGTTGGAGATGGGCAGCCGTGTCCCTTGCTTTGGGTGGACGCGGCAAATCAACATCCAGTCTCAGCCCGGAGAGGGCCGTGACAGCCTGTTCGCTTTTCAGCAGTTGGCCAAGGAGAGGACCGCTAAAACTAAAGGCGATATTGCTATTGGCGGCACTGGCGTCATGGCTGTTGTTGGCAGAGGTAATCAGGCCCGCCTTGTCGGTCAAGACAACCTTGCGGTGGTTGGCCTTGAAGTTGAAGAGGGCCAGCCAGCCGGACAGGCTGAATCGGGGGGCCCGGGGATAAAAGGGCGAGGGCAGCCAGCCCCGGCCCCGGCGGGACAAAGGCCTGCAGAGCAGGTTCCAGAATCCGGCGTAGGGGAGATTTGAGTCGGGCAGCCGGTCAAGATTGGTCAGTACCACAGTGGCCCCGGCAGCCTCAAGCTCCTGGAAATAGGGATTGCCATAGGAACCATAGCCGGTATTGGTCGGGTCGGAAATTACCCAGAGACGTAAAGATGGCCTCTTCTTCTTGGCGGCAATCAGGGCCCGGGTCACCTCCCTGCTGAGTGGCGGAAAGGATTTACGGTGGTCGTGGAGATCGTTGTAGAGAAAAATGTCGAGGATGATAAAGGATTCGGCCTCGCTGATCAGACGCAGCATTTCGGCCAGGATGTGGTGCTCACGGACCAGCTCACCCCCCTTGAGGTAGGTAAGGTCGGTGATAAAGGCCAGTTGATCGGCAGGAAGCAGGGGGCTGGCCAGGGAAAGCCCCTTGGCCATGGGGCGTCGGCATCCAACCAGGGTGGCGACAAGCCAGATGGTAAGGGCCGCCGTGATAAGGGTCGCGAGTATTTCCATATCCCGGTTGGGGGCTGGGCAGGGCGGCTGGTTAGCAGCAGTTAGCGGAGAGATACGTCTCCAGCAGATCAAGGGAAGAGACAATGCCCTTGATGGTGTTGTCCTCCGTAACCACCAGGTGATGGATCTTGTTTTTGGTCATCAGGGTGGTGGCGTCTTTAATCGACAGGGTGGGAGCCACTTCAATGAGCAGATGGCTGCATATTTCCCAGGCCCGTACCTGCTTGGCGTTTTGTTTGAGCATGTGGAATTTGGTGATGTCATTGGAGGTGATAATCCCAAAGCAGTGACCTTCTGGGTCAACCACCGGCACACTGGAGTACTGGTGGGCCCCAAGGATGCATTCGACATCTTCCACGGTATCATCCACATCAACCAGGGTAACGCTTTCTTCCATAATGTCAGATAGAGGCTGGGGCATAATGGCCCTCCGGGGCGAGTCTGCTTGGTGGCAGGATGTACGATGGGAAAAATCTACTCGTCGTCAGCCGCGAGATAATCCTTGAGCTTCTCCAGCAGGGATTCAGGGAGATCCTCATTAAAGAGAAAGGCATGGGCCTCCTCACCGCTGATCTGCTGTTTGATGGCAATGGGCAGGGCGCGGAGCACAGCCATCCGTTCAGGGTCAGGCTTCTCCTTGGCTTGATTATCTGGTCCTGTTGTCATGACTGCACCTACCCTAATGTTAAAAAAGATTTTTGACTCATGGCCGGAGCTTGCTGAGCATTTTTTTCATGGCAATAAACACCACCAGCCACAGGGGCGCGGCAAGGAGGGTATGTATCCATAATGGCAGGCCAAGGGGTATTTGGCCAAACAAAAAACTAACACAGCTTGCCAGAAGCAGGGCTAAGAGGGTGGGCATGGAGATGTCCTTAATATAGCAAAGAGACAGCAGGGGATAAAAAAACTTCTAAGAACAAGTATTACTATAAAGAATCTAGGTGGCTGAATATATTATTTTTTAAACTTACACCATTACCTATCAAACAATAGGCAGCCAACACGGGCTGCCTTCCGGCTTGACATTCCCCGCTAACCAGCACAGCATAAGGTGAAAAGGCGAAAAAACACATGGCCATTCATGACGCTAGAATCGGATCATAATCCGCTCAGGAGATCGCCAGGAAATGCCGGAAAAATCCCAGAAAGAAATTTCCCTCTTAATATGGCTCGTTATAGTGGTTGCGGTCATCTGGACCATTGTCAATGGCGGTTCTGTGCTCTGGTCCATTGTCCACGGTAAAGAAGATGCGGAGTCCCTGGCCCGGCAGGCGGCCATCGCCTATTTCAACAAGGACAAGGCCTTTCGCTTTTGGGCCACCTCCCATGGTGGCGTCTATGTGCCGGTGGATGAGCGCACGCCCCCCAACCCTAATCTCAGCCATATCCAGGAAAGGGACTTGGTCACCCCATCTGGCCGACAGCTTACCCTGATGAACCCGGCCTATATGGTACGCCAGCTCATGAACCAATATTCAGAGCTCTATGGCATCAAAGGCAAGATCACCAGCCTTAAACTGTTAAACCCCATCAATATGCCGGATGCCTGGGAGCGCCAGGCCATGCAGGCCTTTGAGCATGGCAAAGAGGAGGTCCTGGAGATCTCCGCTATTGATGGGCACGAATATCTACGTCTGATCCGGCCCCTGGTCACCAAGGTGGGATGTCTCAAATGCCATGCCCACCAGGGTTATAAGGTGGGTGATATCCGGGGCGGTGTGGGGGTGGCTGTGCCCCTGTCTCCCTATATGACCGTATATCGCGACCATATTCGGGTGGTGGTGCTCTTCCACATCCTTGTCTGGAGTATGGGACTCATTGTCTTATTCTTCCTCTACAATCGAGGTCGTAAGGTGATTGGCGATCGGGCCCAGGTTGAGGAGGAACGGCAAAAGCTTCAACAGCAGATGGCCCTCATCCTTGAATCCCTCCATGATGGGGTCATTGGCCTTGACAAAAAGGGCCGGGCCACCTTTGCCAATCCTGCCGCCACAACCATGTGTGAATATAGCCGGGAGGAGATTCTTGGCACCTGCATCCATGAGAAGATACACCACCGCAAAAAGGATGGCAGCCCCTATCCCCTTGCCGAGTGCCCCCACCAACAGACAATCGCCAGGGGTAAGGCCTTTACCTCTGTCGAAGAGGTGTTTTGGAAAAAGGGTGGGGGCAGTTTTCCGGTGGAATATACCAGTACCCCCTTAGGGAAAGATGGCGAAACCGAAGGGGCGGTGCTCACCTTCCGAGACTTGACCTTGGAGCTGGATAAGCTGGAACTGTCCCGCCAGTTAAGACAGGCCCAGAAGATGGAGGCCATCGGCACCCTGGCCGGTGGCATCGCCCATGACTTCAACAATATCCTGACCATCATCCTGGGCTATGCGGATATGGCCCTGGATGCCCAACGGGCCGGAGAGAAAGTGGAGACGGATATCAAGCAGGTAATCCAGGCTGGCAATCGGGCCAAGGAGTTGGTCAAGCAGATCCTTACCTTCAGCAGGCAGACCGAGCATGAATTGCAACCCCTGCAGCTCCAGCCGGTGCTCAAGGAGGGGCTCAAGCTGCTCAGGGCCTCCATCCCCACAACCATTGAGATCAGACAGAATATTGACACGAAATGCAGGGAGGTGCTGGCTGACCCCACCCAGATCCATCAGGTCCTGATAAACCTCAGCACCAATGCCTATCATGCCATGCGTGAGGGAGGCGGTACGCTGGGGGTCATCCTTGACCAGGTGGAAATAGGTAAGGATGATTTCGATAGCAAGATGGCCTTGCCGCCCGGGCCCTATGCCCGCATTGTGGTCAGTGACAGCGGCGTTGGTATGGATTCCCAGACGCGGCAAAAAATATTTGAACCCTATTTTACCACCAAGGCCAAAGGTGAAGGAACCGGTCTGGGGCTGAGCATTGTCCATGGGATCATCAAAAGTTTTAAAGGCGAGATCACGGTCTACAGCGAGAAGAACAGGGGCACGACCTTTCATATCTACCTCCCTATCGTAGCTTTCGAACCAGATCAAGGGCCGGTGGCGGTGAGCCAAGACAGTCCCCGTGGTCATGGTGAGCGGGTGTTGGTGGTGGATGATGAGCAAGAGATTGTAAAACTCCTGGACTATATGCTCCATACCCTTGGCTATCAGGTAACAGGCTTCACCGACAGCCAGGAGGCCCTTGAGGCCTTCAGCCGGGAGCCGGAGGCCTTTGACCTGGTCGTCACTGACATGACCATGCCGCATATGATCGGCACTGAACTGGCCCAAAGGCTTTTGAGTATACGGCCGGAGCTGCCCATTATCCTCTGTACTGGTTTTAGTGAGGCTATGAACAGGGATAATATCTTGGGTGCCGGGATAAAGGAATTGATCATGAAACCGGTGATAAAAAATGAGCTGGGGCAAAAGGTCTGCAAGGTCTTGGCTGGAAGATGAGGGCCCTTCACCTTGACTCCAAGGTGCTCGCTCCTGTTTTCAACAGCCCATCATGACTTCAAGGCTGGCTGGGCGGCACCCACTGCCTGGACAAAATCTCGGCTAAAAACGTCCTGTCGGCCTTCATAGGCCATGGCACGTCCGTCCATATTTTTCTTGCATCAACAAGACTTCCGGATTCATATATCCCTAAATAATTTTAAGCGCTGAGGAAGAAGAATTTATGTGTGAATTTTGTACAAGGCATGGCGATGGCAAGGTCTGGTTTAAGAATGCCGCCAATTACGGCAAGGACCTGATGGCCGATCTTGAGCGACGCGATTATATCAAGGATTTTTTCACCTCCACCATTGGGGAGGGCATTGTCACCCTGGGCCGCCTGGAGAGCCTCTATCAGAAGAAGAAACAGCTGCCGCCCCGCTTGGTCAAGGCCATGGTGGACAAGGCCAAAGAGGAGCATTTCGGCCAGGTGGTAACCATTGAGGATATCC
>JAUVQZ010000197.1 GCA_030597865.1 Pseudomonadota bacterium
CCTGCTCCAGGGCCGCAGACAGGGCCAGGCCCTCCTTGAGCTTATGCTCCAGGCGGCTGGCGAAATCACCCAGCTCCTTCTTATCTGTCTGCCTGGCGATGAGGCGTAGGGCGGCATCCAGGGACATCCCCCCCTTGACCAGCAGGGCAAGCTGGGAGGTGAAAAATTCCATGTCAGCGCCCTTGAGCCGTCCCTGGCGCAGCTTTATGCCGCTCAAGGGGGAACGGCTTTTTTTTGGCTCATAGGGCTCGATGGTAAAGGGGCGCAGGCCCTGGCGCAGCAGACTCTGGCTGGCGCTGTGGAGATCATCATTTTCAATGACACCCTCGACAACACCCTGGGCTGATTGGGCCTGATACCTAAACAATGCCATGTTCCATCTCCCTGGCCACCCGCATGACCTCTGGCAGGGTGGTCATGCCTTGGCGCGCCTTGTCAAGGCCATCAATGAACATCTCAATAAAACCGTGACCGTGGGCCACCTCTTCCAGGCCTTTGAGGTCCTGGCCGCGGGACACACTGCGGCACAGGTCGCTGTTCATGGTGAGCAGCTCATAGATTCCTATCCTGCCGATAAAGCCTGTGCCAGCGCATTGTTTGCAACCGGTGCCGGCAAAGGTCTCAAAGTCGCCGCCCGGCACCGTGCCGACCAGGTCAGAGGCCATGCCCTGGGCGGTCCGGCAATGGGGGCATATCTTGCGGACAAGGCGCTGGGCCAGGACACCGCGCAGGGCTGAGGAGATGAGAAAGCGTTCCACGCCGAGATCCATCAGGCGCATCACCGCTGACAGGGCGTCGTTGGTGTGGAGGGTGGAAAAGACCAGGTGGCCGGTGAGGGATGACTGCACGGCAATTTCAGCGGTTTCCAGGTCGCGGATCTCACCCACCATGATGATGTCAGGATCCTGGCGGACAATGGCGCGCAGGCCTTGGGCAAAATTGAGGCCAATTTCAGGTTTGATCTGGATCTGGTTGATGCCGTGGAGCTGGTATTCCACTGGATCTTCAATGGTAATGATTTTGTTGGAGCCGGTATTGATCTTATGGAGGGCGCAGTAGAGGGAGGTTGTCTTGCCGGAACCGGTGGGGCCGGTGACCAGAATAATGCCGTTGGGCAGGGTGATCAGTTCTGCAAAGTCCTGTTCCAGTTGGGCAGGCATGCCCAGGCTGTTGAGGTCAAGGATGATATTGCCCTTCTCCAGAATTCTGATGACCACCCCTTCGCCATGGATGGTGGGCAGGGTGGAGACGCGCAGGTCCACCTCTTTGCCGCTGAGACGCAGGGAGATCTTGCCGTCCTGGGGGGTACGGCGTTCGGCAATGTCAAGGCCGGCCAGCAATTTTATCCTGGAGATGATGGCGGCCTGCATGGAGCGCAGCGGCGTCTCGTGGTTGTAGAGGATGCCGTCGATACGGAAGCGGACAAGCTGGCCATCCTCAAAGGATTCGATATGGATATCCGAGGCCCGGCGGTCCAGGGCTGTATCAACGAGGCTGTTGACATAGCGGATGACCGGGGCCTCTGAGGCCATATCCTTGAGCTTGTCGATGTCAGACTCATCCAGGCCGTAATCATCAGGGCCGCTGTTGATGAGGCCCAGGTCGTAATGTTCATCGCAGAGGGCGTGCAGATCCGTCTTTGGTATGAGCTGGATCTTAAAGGGGCTGATCTCCAGTATGTCATTCAAGGGGGGAGGTATCTCAAAGGACTCCTCGTCAATCTCCATGCCAAGGGGTGAATGCAGGGTTATCTCTGCCGCTGAGAGAACCTCACTGTCTTCCGGGTCATGGGTGACCAGAATATTTTCCTCGTGGCGGTGAACAAGGGCAAAGGGGTGGGCACGATGGAATGGCTTGGAGAGATTGACAGGCAGGAAGGTGTCGTCTTGGTGGGGAACGTAGAGTTCCAGGTTAAGTTGGTGGGCCTGGGTGGCCAGGATATTCTGGCCACTGACAAACCCTAGGGAGATGAGGATCTCGGCCAGGCTTTGCGGCACTGTGTCAAGGTGGGCCAGGGCACGGTCGAGCTGTTCCTGACTGATTTTACCATCCTCCACCAGCAGGGTGCCGAGTTCATCTTTTTTTTCAAAAATAACGGTCATGGGCTCAGTTCTATCTCATTCTTAGGGCTAAGCGGCATTGTATCTTTACCACCCCCAGGTCAATTAACAACAGGAAACCGACATTTTGTCGCACTTCCAGGTGGGGAGGGATACCTGCTTTTTCTAAAGGCTACCTTGATCTTGAACGAAAAATCTAATTATTCAAGGCACCCTTGAGCATGTTTTATGCCAGTATGGCGGCGGCAAAGCCATCGTGATGCTGACCATTATCCATAGTCATCTTTTTCCATGGCAAAAAGCAAGGGGGAACTCTGGCTTAGGGCTGGGGTACCTGAAATTCAAGGGGGAAGGTTGGGTCAGTGATATTGATGACCTGCCGGAAACAGCCGGTCCTGTGCTGCTGTTGGTGGAGGTTGGAGGGTTTTCTGACGGACCTATCCATGCCCTGATAAGGGCGTTTCAACGGGTCCAACGAACGGCATTTCGAATAGCCGATTTGAGCCGTGTGTCTCGCAAAAAAAAGCCTTTATTTATTGGGGCTCACGGAGATAACAGCTTTTCAAGACTGTTTTGCAGGTCAGCTAACTGAAACGGCTTTTTCAGAAAGCCATCTGGTTTGCCTGCCCCATCAACCTCAAAGGCGAAATCCTCTTCGGAGTAGCCACTGTTCAGTAAAATGGGAAGATCGGCATTGCTCCTTCGCATTTGTCTCATTGCCTCAATGCCATCCATCTCCGGCATGGAAATATCCATGACAACCGCCCGGTAATCAATGTCCTGTCTCCGTACCATTTCCAAGGCCTTTAAGCCGTTCACTGCCGTGTGGACGGTGAAACCAAGCGCCTCCAGCATTTTCTTGCCAACCTCAAGAATGAGCTTTTCATCGTCAGCAAGAAGAATATCGCCCGCCAAGGTGACGATATCTCTCTGGGTGCCGACTGGAGGCGCTGTCTCTCCTGGAGGCGACTCTGTGGCAGGCAGGAGCATTCTGGCAGTGGTTCCTTGCCCAAGGGTACTTTCAACAAGAACGGCGCCATGGTGTGACCGTATAATACCCACGCCCAAAGCAAGCCCCAAGCCCCGGCCCACAAATTTTGTGGTGAAAAAAGGTTCAAAAATACGCTGAAGATTTTCCGGAGAAATGCCCTGACCCGTGTCCCTGACCTGACAAAATGTGTACCTGTCATTTTCCGGGCCACCCCCCTGAAAGGCAATGGGGAAAGAGGCCCTGTCAAAATCAGCACTGCCAAAGCTAATCTCGATTTCCCCCCTCCCATCATGCAGCGACTCAATGGCATTGGCCATAATGCTGCTCAGCACCTCATGAATCTGTTGTTGATCCAGGGAACAGTAGAGTGGCTCAGGCGGTGGAATAAATTTCAGGCTGAAGGGTGTCTCAAATTGATCCTCTACTTCTGTTGCGCATTCTCTGGCAATATCAGCAAGGTTTGACCTCTGAAGTTGCAGGGGGCGTTGGCCGACATAGGAGAGCATCATGGAGCCCACAGTCGATGCCCCTTTAGCTGCCTGGAGGGCCGCAGCTGCCATTTGTTTTTCTTCTATATTGTCGGGCAGGGTGCTGAGCATGAGATCCAAATTGCCCTGTACCGTTGTCATGGCATTGTTAAAACGATGGGCGATGGCTCCGGCCATTGTCCTCAGGCTTTCAAAATGCTTTAACTGTTCCTGCTGGACGTTCATTTGCAGTAGCAGCTGTTCCTTATTCTTCTGTTCTGTGATGTCCCTGGCAATGTGAACCAGGTATAGAATCTCGTTGTTGTCGTCAAGGATGGGGGAGGAGGTGACCTGAAATGTTTTTCCCTGGCTTTGATGGGTTATTATTTCTGAGGAGTTGCTTTTATGAGTCATGGTGGTGGGCAGCGGACAGTCTGGGCAAGGTTCGCTGATTCCGCGCAGCATTTTATAGCAGGATTTTCCGATCAATGACCCTTGGCCTTTGGCGAAGAACTGAGAGGCCGCCTTATTGGCCCGGACAATACGCATGTCTTTATCCTGAATGGTGATAATGTCTGGTATGGCGTTAAATGTTTTCTCCCATTCTTCCTTGCTGTGCTGCAATGCGGCTTCGGCCTCCATGCGTTCTGTGATATCTGCATGGGTGCCAACCATGCGGGATGGATGACCGTTGGTGGCAGAGATTGTTTTGCCCCGATCAAGAATCCATCGATACTGGCCATCCTTATGCCTCAACCTGTAGATGCTCTTTAGGCCCGTACCATGAACTGCTGTCTGTACATCACTCAAAACCCTTGACAGGTCATCAGGGTGGATACGTTTTTGCCACTCTTCAAACATGTTTGGTAATTCATGGTCTTCATAGCCCAGCATGCTTTTCCAGCGAGGGGAGAAATAAACCCCATTGGTTTCTATATTCCAATCCCACAGACCGTCATTGCTACCATCCAGGGCGAGCTGTAATTGCTCTTCGCTCAGTGCTAATTCACCTTCCCTTTCATGCCTGGTCTTTATCTCACGCTGTAATTCCAGGGTGCGCTCGGCAACTTTTTGTTCCAGACTATTCTTTGTAACCACCAGGGCCTGGATCGAATTTTCTCGAAATTTTTCATAGATAAAGGAGAGGAGAATGACCACGAGAAAGGAGGGGATAAAGCGAAGGGCAAGATTCATGTCATAGAGGTTGATCATTGTGGTGTTGAGATCAACTCGCAGGACTGCGAGGCAGGACAGGAGGTATAAGAGTGATATTAATAAGCCCCTTCTGGGGCCAAGGAGAGAGAAGACGAAGAGGGGAAAGGTGTAGCTCCAGAGAAAGGCAGTGCCTACCACGCGCCGCTTCCTGGCCCAGCTTCCGGCCTGATAACTGAAACTGGCATAGAAGCGCCGCACATGGTTCGGCGGACGGCCGACGGGACGCGTCAGTAAATGCGCGATGCTCTTCTGCAGGATCGGGTTGGTCGGGAGACGGATGGCGTATGAGTAACCTTCGGCCTCCAGGAACTCGTAAATCTCCGGTCTGGCAAAGGCGGCATCGCCCCGGAAGTAGCGCCGCAGTTTCCGGGGGCGATAACGCTCGACCACCGGCTCAAGCACTATGCGCCAGTCCTCGGCCGGGACGCAGGAGGCACTGCTCCAGGTCGCCGAACTGATTGAAACAAAAGAGCGGGTGGTAGCAGGTGCACCCGAAGTGCCCATTGTATGCCGAGTCCTTTTGATCGCCGTGGGTCGGGCTCTCGGAGCTGTCCATGTCGAGGATGATGATCTTCGGTTTCTTGCGATCATGAACCCGGTCGATCCAGAGTCCCGAGAGGTTGGACAGGGCCGCCAGGTTCTCCTCCGTCGCCAGCCACTCCGTCTCGAAGCGCCCCATCTGACTGGTCGAGGCCGCACGACGATCAAAGCCCTTGCGGTCCACGATGGTGCGCATCGCCGGGTCGCGCGACA
>JAUVQZ010000079.1 GCA_030597865.1 Pseudomonadota bacterium
ACAGAATACCATCTGGGCCTGCTGCACTGACCGCCAATCTATTGAAGGCCACCACGCCAAAACAGCACATAACTGTCAGGACAAAAAACCTCGACTCCCTCGACATCTTTAACGTAGGCTGTAGATAAGATAGATCTAAAGACAAGGAGAACTGGATGAAACTCACCCTGCGCATCAAAGTAATGATTATCCCCCTAACCCTGATGTTCTTATCCACCTTTTTTCTCATTGGCGCCTCCCTCTGGGTCAAGAATCATCTCTGGCAGGGCATGCTTGATGAGCTTTCCAGCAGCCAGTCCGGCCTGGCTGAAAAAAGCCTGGCCAGCGTGGAGACCCAGGCCCTGACCCTGGCTGCCATGGCCGCAGCAACCCCGGGTGTCCAGGAGGCCTATCAGCTGGCCGCAAACGGCCAAGAGGCCAAAGGTCGGGCCCTGTTACGCAAGAGCATGGAACCCATCCATGCCAGTGTCAGCTCGGCCCTGGGCATAAAACACTTTAAGGTTCACTTCCACCTGCCGCCGGCCAAGAGTTTTCTGCGCATCTGGCGCACGGCCGGCAAGAAGGACGGTGGTGATGACCTGTCCAGCTTCCGCGATACGGTTATCAAAATCAACCAGAACAAAAAAACCATTACCGGCATTGAGATAGGCCGGGGTGGCTTTGCCATCCGCGGCCTGGTTCCGGTCACCTCGGCCTCAGGAAGGCATCTCGGTTCGGCTGAGGCCCTCCTTGATTTTAACAAAATATTTGAGACGGCCCGTTTCCTGGAAACGGATAATGTTGCCGTGTACATGCTGAGCAGCGAGCTGGAAATCGCCCGTAACCTCAAAGCAAAAAATCTTCCCCAGACCGGCGCAGCCGTCAGGGTCTTTTCTTCGGATACAGGGGCCACTGACCCCTTTATTAACGAGGATCTTATAAAAAAATCCCTCCAGAAAAAAACATTCATCGAATTGGATGGCCAACTGATCACCGGCATACCCATTAAAGATTTTTCAGGAACCACCAAGGGCTCCCTGGTCTTTGTTCGTGATGCCAGCCAAGAACTTGCCCTTATTAACAAGATCACCTGGGGTCTGGTATTGGGCGGTGGTATTCTGCTGGTGGTGGTCTGCCTCTTCCTCTTCCTCTCCAGCTCCTCCCTTGTCAAATGTCTCTATGGGGTCATCAATCAGCTGGAAGGGACCACTGCCAACGTGGCCCAGGCCTCCCATGAGATCAACAGCTCCAGCCAGGCCGTGGCCAGCGGGGCCTCAGAACAGGCGGCTGCCCTGGAAGAGACATCCTCCTCCATGGAGGAGACCTCGGCCATGATCAAGGCCAATGCCGACAACTCTCTCCAGGCCAACAACCTGATGCAGGAAACGACCAAAATCACCGGCCGGGCCACAGAGTCCATGGCAGAACTTATCGACTCCATGGGTGAGATCTCCAGGGCCAGTGAGGAGACCTCAAAAATCATCAAGACCATCGATGAAATCGCCTTTCAGACCAACCTTCTTGCCCTTAATGCGGCTGTGGAGGCGGCCAGGGCAGGCGAGGCAGGTGCCGGTTTTGCCGTGGTTGCCGAAGAGGTCCGCAACCTTGCCATGCGCTCCACCGAGGCGGCCAAGAACACGGCAGCCCTTATTGAAGACACCATCTCCAAGGTGAAAAAAGGCGAGACCATTGCCAAGAACTCCAACGAAACCTTTAACGAGGTGGCAGATGCCAATAAGAAGGTGAACTCCCTGGTCAGCGAGATATCCACCGCCTCTAACGAACAGGCCCAGGGCGTTGAGCAGATCCGTCTCACCATCACAGAGATGGAATCCGTCACCCAGACCAACGCTGCCTCGGCCGAAGAGTCTGCCGCCTCTTCCGAGGAGTTGAAGATGCAGACCAGGCGGCTTGAGGGGATTGTGGAATCACTCAATAACATCCTCACCGGTTCCTCTGGGGCAGAGCAGATATTCAGAGAAGGTGCACCACCTGCGCCCGACCACCGCCCCACCCCCATCACCAGCCATAAGGCCTTGGCTGCACCGGTAATAATGCCGAAAAGAACAGAGCCTGCAGATAAGAAACCCACCCCAAAGACAAAGGCAGAAGAGGCCATCCCCTTTGACGATGATGACTTTGAAGATTTCTAGTCCACGCTAAAAAACCACCATCCCAGGCCAGCACACCGGTGTGCTGGCCTGGATTATCCCTCTAAAATTCTGCTTTGACCTGAGAGATCGATGCAGGCCTCCTCCTGCCTCCCATAACCATCCCCCCTTGCCTTGCTGTTCAGCCCATAGTTGTAATTTCACCCGGTGAAGATCGTTTGCGGCCCTGGATCAAAAATTGACAGGGCCATGATCCAGCTGCCATACTTTGGGGATACCAGGAGGGCTCCATGAACCGTATTCTCATCACCGGCGCCACCGGCCAGCTCGGCTCAGAACTTACCATGGCCCTGCGCAAGATCCATGGTGGCCAACAGGTGCTGGCCTCGGGCCGCAGTCATCCGCCCCCACCGGCCCTTGCAGAATCAGGGCCCTTTGTCTATCTCGATGTCACCGACCACAGGGCCCTGACCGAGGTGGTTTCCCACCACAGGATCAACACCATCTTTCACCTCGCCGCCCTGCTGTCCGCCGTGGCCGAGGCCCATCCCCAGTTGGCCTGGCAGGTCAATATGGGCGGCCTGACCAATGTCCTGGAGGTGGCGCGCTGCCACGGCTGTGCCGTATTCTTCCCAAGCTCCATTGGCGCCTTTGGTCCCACCACCCCCCAGGATCACACACCCCAAGACACCCTGCAGCAGCCCACCACGATCTACGGCATCACCAAGCTCAGTGGTGAGCTGCTCTGTAATTATTATTTCCACCGTTTTGGTGTTGACTGCCGGGGGGTGCGCTATCCAGGCCTTATCTCTTACGTTGCCAGGCCCGGGGGCGGCACCACTGACTATGCGGTGGAGATCTTCCATGCCGCCCGGCGCGGTGAGACCTATTCCTGCTTTTTAGGCCCGGACAGCCGCCTTGACATGATGTACATGCCGGACGCCGTCCGGGCTGCCATCTCCCTGATGGAGGCGGAGAGCGGCCCCCTTGTCCACCGCAACGGCTATAACATAACGGCCATGAACTTCAGCCCCGGGGAACTGGCCGCCGCCATCCGCCGCCATATTCCCACTTTTAAAATTGACTACAGTATAGATCCCCTGCGCCAGGCCATTGCCAATAGCTGGCCCCACTGCGTGGATGACTCGGTGGCCCGCCGGGAATGGGGCTGGCAGCCGCATTTTAGTCTGGAAGAGATGGTCACGGATATGCTGGCCAAGCTGCCCCGGGACAGGAAAAAAAAGGGGGAATAGATGGCTACCTTGCGACAAATACTTGCCGACGAGCTCAAGGTTCGCCGCCAGCAAGGCATCTTAAAGGGGGACGAGCGGGTCATAGAAAAGAGTATTGCCCCCCAAGACGGCCACGGTCCCCGATTGCTTATCAAGGGCCAGGGTCAGACCCCCTTCCTCAGGATGAACAGCAACTCCTATCTCGGCCTGTCCCACCATCCGGCCCTTCTTGCGGCTGCCGAGCAGGCGGCCCGCAACTACGGAGTTGGCCCCGGGGCCGTGCGTTTTATCAGCGGCACCACCAAGCCCCATATCGACCTGGAGGAGGAGCTGGCCCGCTTCCACAGCCGACCGGCGGCCATGAT
Organism: Pseudomonadota bacterium; assembly: GCA_030597865.1. GTDB lineage: Bacteria > Desulfobacterota > Desulfobulbia > Desulfobulbales > SURF-16 > BM506. The sequence goes on from JAUVQZ010000079.1 coordinate 3,688, forward strand.
CTTCAACAGCGCCTATGCCACGGTACTTGGTGTGCTGGCCCCCCTGATCAGCCCGGAAACCGTGGTGATCAGCGATGAGCTCAATCATAACTCAATCATCAATGGCCTGCGCCTGGCCAAACCCACGGCAAAAAAGATCTACGGCCATCTCAACATGACAGAGCTTGAGGCCCGGCTCAAAGACAGCCTGGGGCAGGCCAGCCGTGTCCTGCTGGTCAGCGACGGCATCTTCAGCATGCGTGGCGACCATGCCCCCCTTGCCGAAATCACCGAACTCTGCCAAAGGTATGGGTCTGAATTCAGCCAAGGCATCCTGACCATCATTGATGACTCACACGGTGTGGGCGTTTTTGGTGCCACGGGTAGGGGCTGCGAGGAATTTACCGGTGCCCGGGTCGACCTGCTCATCGGCACTCTGGGTAAGGCCTTTGGGGTTAACGGGGGTTATGTGACAGGGGACACGACCATCATCAGATACCTACGGGAGACAGCGGCCTGTTATATCTACTCAAACCCCATCACCCCGGCAGAGGCGGCCGCGGCAAGAACCAGCATCCAGCTTGTTGACAGCAGCGAGGGCAGAAGACGCCTGGAGAAGTTGCGAACCCTCACCAGACATCTTGAGCAGGGACTCATGGACCTTGGTTACCATATTATCAAGAGCGATCATCCCATTGTGCCGGTGGTCACCGCCGACACCCAGACCAATAGGGCCTTGGCTGATTTTCTCTTTGACCGGGGCATTCTGGTGACGCCCCTCAGCCACCCGGTGGTGCCACAGGGGGCCGACGAGATCCGCCTCCAGGTTTCCGCCAGCCATGGGCAAAAGGATATCGACTCCCTGCTTGCCACCATGGCGGAGTTCGCCGCCACCTTATAGCTTTTCAGCCGTCACCTGGTTTCTGCCGTTTCGCTTGGAGGCGTAGAGCATCTCGTCGCTGCACTTGAGCAGCTCCTCCATGGTCATCTTTTTCCGGTGGGCGCAGACCCCGAAACTCATGGTGACCTTGAGGCGGGGATTGTTAAACCAGATCACCTCATCCTCCACGGCCTTACGCAGCTTCTCAGCCACCTTTTCACCGTCCTCCTTGGTATAACCGCTCACCAGGACCATAAATTCCTCCCCGCCCCAGCGACAGAGAACGTCTGTGGAGCGCAGGTTGACGGCAAGGGTGGCGGCGATCTTTTTCAAGATGAAATCACCGGCATCATGGCCATGACTATCATTAATCCCCTTGAAATGGTCAATATCCCCAAGGATCATAAACAATCTGCCGCCATATCTGTCCGCCCGATCCGTTTCCTGCTCCAGCCGTTGTTGAAAGGCCCTTCTGTTCAAGAGGCCGGTCAATGGATCGGCGAGGGACAAGTGCTCCAAGTCCTGCTGGTACCTCTTTTTCCGCCCCACCAATATCGCCACCAACAACGAAACAGCAGCAGCCAGGGACAGGTGCAGCAAGGCCAAAGGATACAGGGAGGCCCTTTGCCGATACACAATCGGGCCAATCCCTTTGGCAGGGACAAAAGAGATTATCTTGCCTAAAGAAACACCCCCAGAGGCCAAGGGAGGCTTGATGGCGGCAAAGGCAAAAAAACCATTGGCCGTGCGCAAATGACCGCTTTCCTCGCCACCCATATGCTGCCACTCCGTGGGGTATCTCTTGGCAAAGGTTCGCCCCCTGCGATGGGCAAACATAAAACCCCACTCATCCTCCTTATCAGGAGCAACCAGCCAGTAGCCGGCCCCATTGACCAGCATGGCCGGTACCGAGCTATCGAGTCCGTTATGGTGGGGATGGGCTGATTCAGCACTGACATGTTTGAGAAGATGGTCACCATAATAGCTGAGGAGAATCATACCGGCCTTGCGACCTTGACTATCCAGCAGCGCCCTGCCAATGCGGATGATCGGCTTAAAGGGGACCTCCACCTCACCGTGCTCGACATTGAGATCCAGGGGGGAGATATAGATATTCCCCGGCCCAAGGGCCAGACAATCCTTGACATAATAGCGCAGGCTTTTGTTCTGCAGTTCGTTGGGGGACACCGCATAGGCGGCACCGCCATTATAATTTATGCGCAGCTGTTCCCGGCCCTGAAGGTCGATAACAACAATCTGGTCATAGATCTTCTTCTCCCGGCAAAAAACAAGGAAATCATTTTCAATGCCTGCCAGCACCAAATCTGGGTTTGTGGCAGCCAGGGAGGCGGCCATATACCTATGGGCGATATAATTGATATCAGCAGAGATCCAGTCGAAATGGTCGCGCAGAGTTTCGGCCAGGAGAGTGACCCTATGCACCTCGGCGTCAGTTAAAACATGGAGGGCGTGCCTCTTTTTCCCTTGATACATATAGAGATGAAAAACCATCAGGGAGATGGTAACAGGGACAAAGACCGCCATAAATGTCTTCACAAACGAGATAGTTGCCAATCGCGACCAGGCTGAAACCTTGTTGTCCATAGTAAATCCTGATATTTTTCCTCTGTTGCACGCACCGCACCGCGCCCCATGGCCCCCTTCCCCTTGACCATAGGGGAAAAGGGTACGGCAGGTCAACTTCTGTCTGGACCTTGAAAAAATCCCTTGAAAAAAAGGGGCCAGCCCTTACAGTGCAAAGGAAGCATTTTTCGCCCTGCGACCTCAAAGTTATACACCAACGGCGCACCCCAACCCCTTCACCAGCACGGGTATCATCCATGGCCAATCCCCCCAGCCACGAAGAGCTGCTCAAAAAGAACCAAATCCTGGAAAAGGAAGCGGCAACCCGTGTCCAGGCCATGATCGCCCTGGAAGACGACATTGAACAATACCGCTCCCTGGTTGAAAACGCCCAGGACCTCATCCACAGCGTCAGACCGGACGGCTCATTCCTCTATGTCAATCAGGCCTGGAAGAACACCCTGGGATATACGGAAGAGGATCTCAAGACCCTCAAGCTCATGGATATAGTGGAGGAGGGCTGCCGCGATAACTGCCGGCGCATCTTCCAAAAACTCATTACCGGCGAGAATATTGAACGAAACGAGACCACCTTTGTGGCCAGGGATGGCCAGACAATTATTGTCGAGGGCCAATGCACCACCCATTTCCAGGAGGGCAAGGCCATCAGAATGACCGGTTTTTTTCGGGACATAAGTGACCGCAAGCGCCACGAGACAGCGCTGCAAGAAAGCGAGATGCGCTACCGTGATCTCTTTGAAAATGCCCACGACATTATCCAGATTGTTCGACCCGACGGCAAACTTCTCTATGTCAACGACTCCTGGCGCCAGACCTTTGGCTATGGTGAAGAGGAAATAGAAGCCCTCTCCATCTTTGACATCATCTCCCCCGACAGCCAGGGCCATTGCCAGGAAATGTTTGGCAAGGTGATTTCTGAGGAAAAAACCCATTACATCAATACGGTTTTCGCCGACAAAAAAGGCAATCAGGTCCTTATCGAGGGCAATGCTATCTGCAAATTTGTGGAAGGCAAGCCCCTCTACAGCCAGTGTATCTTCCGGGATGTAACAGAAAAAAAGAAAATGGAGGAGGAGCTGATCAAGGCCCAGAAGCTGGAATCCGTGGGCGTTTTTGCCGGCGGCATCGCCCATGATTTCAACAATCTCCTCCAGGCCATCATCGGCAACATCTCCCTTGCCAAAATGCACATCACCCCCCAGAACAAGGCTTACGAACGCCTGGTAAGGACGGAAAAGGCCTCCATGCTGGCCAAAAATCTTACCCAACAGCTCCTCACCTTTTCCAAGGGGGGCGAACCCGTCAAGACCGTCACCGCCATCAGCGAAATCCTTAAAGAGGCGACCAGCTTCAGCCTCCGAGGCTCCAAGGCCAAATGCGAATATCAGCTCACCAACGATCTCTGGTCGGTTGAGGTTGACAAGGGGCAGCTGAGCCAGGTTGCCCAGAATCTTGCCATCAATGCCAACCAGGCCATGCCTGACGGTGGCATCTTAACCATCAAGGCCATAAATATTTCCATTACAGAACACGACGTCTACAACCTGCCCGGCGGCAACTATATCAAGATCACCTTCCAGGACCAGGGCAGCGGCATCAGCAAGGAGAATATTGCAAAAATCTTCGATCCTTATTTTTCCAGTAAAAAGACAGGCAGTGGCCTGGGGCTGGCCATATCCTACTCCATCATCAACAACCATAGCGGCCTTATCACCGTTGACTCCGAACCGGGGCAGGGGGCGACCTTCACCATCTACCTGCCAGCCTCAGAAAAAAATGTCGTGCCCGGACAAGGGGCCGCACAGCAACAACCCATCCAGCACAAAGGCCGCCTCCTGCTCCTTGATGATGAGGATATCGTCCTGGAGGTCCTCGGCGAGATGCTTAATTTTCTGGGCTGCGAGACCGATGCGGTGCTTAATGGCCGTGGGGCGGTTGATCTTTACCAGAAGGCCCTTAAGGGGGAAAGCCCCTATGCCGGTGTCATCATGGACCTTACCATCCCCGGCGGCATGGGCGGCAAAGAGACCCTGAGCCGGCTTCAAGAAATTGACCCGGAGGTTAAGGCCATTGTCTCCAGCGGCTATGCCAGTGATCCCATCATGGCCAACTTTAAGGAGCACGGCTTCTGCGGTGTGGTTCCCAAGCCCTACAAGCTGGAGGATCTCAGCCAGGCCCTCACCTCCCTCTTCCCCGACAAATAAGGCGTCCCCCTCTGCTTTTCTTCGCTATCCCCAAAATTACTGCCAAGTATACCAGGGCAGGATTTCCCATGGCCAGGAACAGCGTCCCTCCACTGCCAAAAGAAAAGGGCGAGTTTTTTTGAGTTGATGTTCTTTCCCCGAGCATCTAAAATGACAAGATTGGCTGTTATTATTTTTAAGCCAATTCATATACGGGGGCGCAAAAAAAACAGGAGGAGATCACTTGCCATCACCAACTAGTAGTTTTTGGCCAACAAGTAACCCATCAGTTTTAATTCTCACCATTCTCGCGGTCATTGTTTTACTCTATTTTGCCCGTGAACCTGCCCACACCAGCATCCGCTCTTTTTGCCGGGTAATCAGAAACGGCCTGCGCCTGACCTCTTTTTCTGTGTTACGGGCAGAAAAACGCCTCATCACCCGGAACCGGGAGGTCCTTCTGGCTGAAGGATTGCTCAAGATTGAGCGCGACATCGAAAGGGAGTTCCACAGGGTCGACAGGGTCATCGAGCGCGACATGCAGGGCTACCCTTCCCTACACCGCAAGCTTTCTGAAGAAATCACCCGCATCGACCAAGACTATACCGATAGCACCGAGGTACCGCCCACGCCGCCGGTCTGGGTCAATGCCGTGGAGGCCGTGGCAGGTCTGGCCCAGAAAAACGGCAGCGAGACTATGGTGGGCGCCATCCTCAAGGATGTCCACACCACCATCATAAAACAGCAGAAAAAGGCCATGGATGCCTACTGGAAAAGCACCAGCGAACGCCACAAGATCCTCGGCAACATGATGCCGTACTGGCGCAGACTTGCCAAGGTTCTTGAGGAGGTGGGCAGCACCGTCATCGGACTTCAGGATCGGGCCAAGGTTATTGACCAGAAGATGGAGGAGTACGAAGAAATCAGAAATGGTTCTGACAAGGCGGCCTTTACCCTCCACTCCTCATCCCTGACCCAGTTTTTCATCGACGGTTTCTGGGTCATGGTGGCCATTGGCGGTATTGTCGTTAACTTCCACCTCATCTCCCTGCCCATGTCGGAAATGGTGGGCGGCGGCTCCTATATCGGCGCCTATCCGGTCAATGAGATCGCCGCCCTGGTCTTTATCCTCATTGAAACCTTTGCTGGCATGGCCCTGATGGAGGCGTTACGGATCACCAAGCTCTTCCCCATGATCGGCAGCCTGGACGACAGGCAACGCCGTTTTATCGCCTTTGTTGCCGTGGGCTTTCTCTTTACCTTTGCCGGTATCGAATCGGCCCTGGCCTATATGCGCGACCTGATTGCCGCCAACGACGAGGCCCTGCGTCAGTCGCTGCTCATGGGGTCAGGCGAAACCATGGAAATAGCACGCAGCATCATCCCAACCGCCGCCCAGATGGCGCTTGGTTTCATTTTGCCCTTTGCCCTGACCTTTGCCATCATCCCCTTTGAATCCCTTATCCACTCGGCCCGCACCGTTTTCGGTTATGCCCTTGAGCTTCTCCTGCGCCTGATCGCGGCCCTGATCCGCCTTGTCGCCAATATTGTCTATTACCTGGGCTCGGTTCTCATAGGGCTCTACGACCTTATTATCTTCCTGCCGCTCTGGGTGGAGAAAAAAATTACAACCTTGGCCAGCCGAGAAAAATCAGCAGACGACAAGACAACAAAGAAGGCTGAAGCTGAAGCCGTTTAAAACATCCGGAAACCATGGTTCTTTTTTAGAGCCTTTAGGCGCAACATCTACCTAGACAAGTAAAGACTTCGAAAACCCAGCTCTTGTTAAGTAGCTTCAATGACCCAGGAAACTGTTTTGAACAGCCCTAGAGGGTTTTAGACCCGCAGGGTCTAGCCACAACTTCCAGCTTGGCTGGATTAGGAGAAAAATATTATTATGAATAAAATAAAAACCTCTTTCACCCTCACGACCATTGCCCTCCTTACCTTCTTGACACTCAGTGGCTGTGGCGGCTCCCAGGAGCCCATTTCCCACACCAAGGGGATATATATGCTCATGGACACCTCCGGCACCTATGCCTTTGAGCTCAAAAAGGCCCAGGGTATCATCAATTATATCCTCGGCTCCCTCAACCCCGGTGATTCCTTTGCCGTGGCTCGTATCGACAGCGGTAGCTTCAGTGAAAAAGATATCATCCACAAGGTTACCTTTGACAAGAGACCATCAGTAGCCACCAACCAGAAAAGGGTCTTTGCTGACAAGGTGGACGCCTTTATAAAAAACGTCCAAAAAAGTCCCTACACCGATATCTCAGGCGGTATGCTGCAGGCAGTGGAATGGCTCAACGAAACAAAGGTCGGCAAGAAAAAAATCCTTATCTTCTCCGACATGGAGGAGGAGCTGGCCGAGGGCCACATCCGCGACTTCCAGATTCCCCTGGAAAAGTTTGAGGTCATCGCCCTGAATGTCACCAAGCTCCGCTCCGACATCATAGACCCCCGCGAATACCTGGACCGCCTTAATGACTGGCGGCTTAAGGTGGAGAGCGGCGGCGGCACGTGGCTCATTATCAACGACCTGGAACGGCTGGAGCCCATCATCGGCCATTAATTGCAATTATTGCTTCATAGCTAAAAACAAGGCCCGCGACGCTCTACCGTTGCGGGCCTTGTTTTTTATGGGTACCATCTGCCCTATCCTGTTTAATGATAAAAGTTTCCAGCGAACATACCCCATGGCCTTGCCCACCACCCCCCCTCCCCACGCACAGCCTGACTGCTCCGGATATTATCGGCGTTGCGAAAACCCCCATGATCTGGGCCAGGGAGGAAGC
>JAUVQZ010000158.1 GCA_030597865.1 Pseudomonadota bacterium
GAGGAATATGGTAAGAGGCTTAATTCAAAAATTTTCCCGGGCATTCAGGGTGGGCCCCTTGTCCATGTTATTGCCGCCAAGGCCGTGGCCTTTAAAGAGGCAATGACCGATGATTTTAAGGCCTACCAAAGGCAGGTGGTGGCCAACACCAAGACCCTGGCTGCTAAACTGCAGTCCCATGGTTTTCGCCTGGTCTCCGGCGGCTCGGACAATCATCTTGTCCTGGTGGATATGAATAATAAGAATATCACCGGTAAGGACGCGGAAGAGGCCCTGGAGATTGCCGGACTCACCGTTAATAAAAACGCCATACCCTTTGATACCCAGAGCCGTTTTGTCACCGGCGGTATCCGTATAGGTACCCCGGCCGTGACCACCCGCGGCCTGAAAGAGGCGGAGATGGAAAGGATTGCTGACTGGATTAATCGGGCTGTTGAAAATCGCCAGAATAAAGAAGAACTAGGCCGTATCAGGGTTGAGGTTCGCATGCTCTGTGATGAATTTCCGCTCTACCCCGAGCTTGCCCGGGACTATGACGAGTAAAATGGCAGAGCAACAACGACCCTCCTGGAACGAATATTTTCTTTCCATCACCGAACATGTTGCCGAGCGCTCCACCTGTACGCGACGTAAGGTGGGGGCGATTATTGTCCGTGACAAGAGAATCATTGCCACAGGATATAATGGGGTGCCGGCCGGTATCCGTCACTGTGACATGGTGGGCTGTCTGCGCGATGAGTTGCAGGTGCCCTCCGGTGAACGCCATGAACTCTGTCGGGGACTCCATGCCGAGCAGAATGCCATTGTTCAGGCCTCCACCCATGGCGTCTCCATTGAGGGATCAAGTCTTTACTGCACCAATATGCCCTGTTCCATCTGTAGCAAGATGTTGATTAACGCCAAGATTAAAACCATTTATTATGCGGAAGGCTACCCAGATGCCCTGGCCGATGAGATGCTGGCTGAGGCCGGCATTGAAGTGGTTAAATTACTACCTTAGCATTTATTTCCGTGTCAAAAACACCCCTCAAGGGGGTACTGAAAAGAGTGGCAAGAAATCGAAAATTTCTTTTGAAATAAAAGAGTTGTATCTACTGTTAAGGTACTTATACCCCTCAAGGGGGTACTAAACATAGTCCGTTCATTAATTCCAGTTTAGCTGGGTTAGATTCTTGAAAGTGAGAGCACCGGGGGAATATAAATGAAATGCCCATACTGCGGTAACCTTGAAAACAAGGTGGTGGATTCTCGTCTTAACAAGGAGTACACCATCACCCGCCGCCGCCGGAAATGTGAGGACTGTGAGCGCCGCTTTACCACCTATGAGCGCCTGGAAGTCACCATGCCCATGCTCATTAAAAAGGATGGTCGCCGCGAGGCCTGGGAACGTTCCAAGGTGGTTGACGGACTCAAAAAGGCCTGCGAGAAAAGGCCGGTTTCCATGACGGAGATTGAGGAGTTTGTTGATGCCCTGGAGCGTGACCTCCAGGATATGGGCGAGCGTGAAATCCCGGTGAAGCTGGTCGGGGCCAGAATTATGGATGGTCTGCGGAAACTTGATGAGGTGGCCTATGTGCGTTTTGCCTCAGTTTATCGCCAGTTCAAGGATCTTAATGAATTTATGGACGAGCTGAAAGGCTTGCTCGGGGCCGAGGAAGATGAGGCCGACGACTGACTCTGATCTGCCCTTTATGAAGCAGGCCCTGGCCCTTGCCAAAAGGGCCCGGGGGCGTACCTCACCCAATCCCCTTGTCGGCGCAGTGGTGGTCAAAAATGGCAGGGTTATTGGCCAGGGCTATCACAAGAAGGCCGGTACCCCCCATGCTGAAGTGCATGCCCTGCGTGGGGCCGGTGAAAACGCCAAGGGGGCGACTCTCTATGTCACCCTGGAGCCCTGCAATCATACGGGCAAGACTCCGCCCTGCACTAAAGCCATCCTTGAGCACGGTATAGCAAGGGTTGTTGTCGGTATGGTGGACCCTAATCCCCTGGTGGCCGGTAGTGGCTGCCGCTTCCTTGAGAGCCAGGGGGTGGAGGTTGGTGGCGAGTTGTTGGCTGAGGAGTGCCGGGCCATTAATCGGCCCTTTATCAAGCATATCAACACGGGCATGCCCTGGGTTATCATGAAGGCCGGTTGCAGCCTTGATGGCCGCATCGCCGTGGCGGACGGGCGCTGCGCCTGGATAACCGGCGAGGAGTCCCGCTGCGAGGTGCACCGGCTGCGGGACCGGGTTGATGCCATTTTGGTGGGGGTTGATACCGCAATTAACGATGATCCCTCCCTGACCACCCGTTTACCGGGGCGCAAGGGCCACGATCCCCTGCGGGTTGTCTTGGACAGTACGCTGCGCATGGCGCCCGGGGCCCGGATGCTGAACCAGGAGTCAGCTGCCCAGACCTGGATTTTTTGCGGCCCTAGGGGCGATATGAAGAAACGTCAGGCCCTGGAAAAGGCCGGTGCCCGCATCCTTGAGGTGGCAGAAGAGGGGGGCAGGCTTCAGGTACGAGAGATTTTGGCGGCCCTGGGGAAAGCAGGCCATAATAGTCTTCTGGTTGAGGGCGGCAGCGCTGTCCACACCTCCTTTCTAAAAGAGGGTTTGGTGGATCAGGTCAGTCTTTTTATGGCACCTCTCTTCCTTGGTAATGCATCGATTCCAGTGGTGGGTGATCTGGCCATTTCAGACGTGCATCAGGGCCGTCGTTTTCAGACCAGCCGGGTGAGACGTTTCGGTAATGATGTCCTGGTTGAGGGTTTTTTCAGTCAGTAGATTTTGTAACTATTCAGAAGCAGTGAAGCGGCGTCAGCCTCATCTTTGCCCATTTCGCCGTTGCATTGCTGGCCTTCTCACATCTAAGGCACTTCTGAACAGTTACGCTTATAAGTTGGGGTAATTTCTTGCCCCCACTGAATAGTTACTAGATTTTTTAGAGAAGGGACGGGGCATGTGCCCCGGACAGGAAGCACATGTTTACAGGAATTATTCAAGGTCAGGGGCGTCTCCTCGAAAAAAGGCCAAGCGGCGGCGGCATGCTCTTTGTGGTTGAGGCTGATTTTGACCTCACCGATCCCAAGGAGGGTGAGTCCATTGCCTGTAATGGTGTCTGTCTCACGGCCAAGGAAATAAGAGGCCGCCGTTTTGCGGTGGACGTCTCCCCTGAGAGTCTGACCCGCACAAATTTAGGAGAAAAGGCCACCGGCTCTTTACTAAACCTGGAACGTGCCTTACGGTTAAGCGATCGTTTGGGGGGACACATGGTCAGCGGTCATGTGGATGGTGTTGCAAGGGTCCTTTCCAGGAAGCCTGAGGGTGATTTTGTCCGCTTTGTCTTTGCAATCCCCCAGGGGTGCGACCGTTATATCATTGAAAAGGGTTCGATCACCATTGATGGTATCAGCCTGACGGTGAACGCCTGCGACGCCACGACCTTCAGTGTCGCCATTATTCCCCATACCCTGGAGATCACCAGCCTGGGAGCGCTCAATCAGGGAGCTGTGGTCAATATTGAGGTGGATCTCATCGGTAAGTATGTTGAAAAATTACTTTTCGTCAAGAATGAAGAGGGGGGGCATGCCGGGTCAGGCATCAACCCCGCCTTTTTGGCGGAAAATGGTTTTTTGAAATAATGATGCCCTTGTAAAAAGTCCCTGGCGCCAAGACCATGTGACGTTAAATCAGTAAGATATCCTCTGTTGTCGGTGGCTGTACATTACTTTTGGCCAGGCCATCAAATAATAATAAGAATACCGCCCCTGCGGTGTCCGCAAAATAAATAGGTACGTAGTATGGCTGTAAGCTCCATAGAAGAAGCAATTGAAGATATTAGAGCAGGCAAGCAGATCATCCTGGTCGATGATGAAGACCGTGAGAATGAGGGCGATCTCTTTATGGCCGCCCAGATGACCACCCCGGATGACATTAATTTCATGGCAACCCATGGTCGAGGCCTCATCTGTCTCACCCTCACTGCAGAGCATCTGGATAGTCTGCAGATCCCCATGATGGTGCGTGATAACACCTCTCCCTTTGAGACAGCCTTCACGGTTTCCATTGAGGCCAGAACCGGGGTAACCACCGGTATTTCCGCCGCTGACCGGGCTCGAACCATTCAGGCTGCTGTTGCCCCGGATGTTAAACCTTCTGATCTTGTTAGTCCCGGTCATATTTTTCCGCTCCGGGCCCGTCCGGGCGGGGTGCTGGTCCGTACCGGTCAGACCGAGGGTTCTGTTGATTTCTGCCGCCTGGCAGGACTCACTCCTGCCGGGGTTATCTGCGAGATTATGAAGGAAGACGGTACCATGGCCCGCATGCCTGATCTTGAGGTCTTTGCCAAGGAGCATGACCTGAAGATTGTCACCATTGCAGATCTCATTGCCTATAGAATGAAGAAAGACACCCTGGTCCACCGGGCTGCCGAGACCAAGATGCCCACCCGATTTGGTGGTGATTTCAAGGCCGTGGTTTATACCAACGATGTTGACAGCTTTGAGCATATTGCCCTTGTTAAGGGTGATATCTCCAAAGACGAGCCTATTTTGGTCCGCGTCCATTCCGAGTGTCTCACCGGTGATGCCTTTGGCTCCATGCGCTGTGACTGCGGAAGCCAGCTCCATGCCGCCATGCAGATGGTGGGCAAGGAGGGCAAGGGTATCATCCTCTATATGCACCAGGAGGGCCGCGGTATTGGTCTTGTCAACAAGATCAAGGCCTATGCCCTGCAGGATCAGGGGATGGACACGGTGGAGGCCAATCTTGAGCTTGGTTTTAAGGCCGATCTCCGCGACTATGGAATCGGCGCCCAGATCCTCCGGGACCTTGGCGTACGCAAGATGAAGATTATGACCAATAATCCCAAAAAGATCGTTGGCCTTGAGGGCTACGGCATTGAGGTCGTGGACCGGGTGGCCATCGAGTCTGATCCGGTGCCGGAGAATTTAGGCTACCTGCAGTGTAAGCGTGATAAAATGGGCCACCTGCTGGAGTTTGACGACTAGCAGGCCCTTGATGTGTAATAATTGATGGCCTCGCAGATAGGCGAGGTTGGGAGATCTTTGAAAGGTTTGGTTCGGCCACCTGTACAGGGGTTATCTTGCTGATTTAACGTCACATGGTTTTGCTACCAGCGACTTTTTACAGAGCATCATAATTCACCACAGGTAAATACAGGGGACTATGATTATTGCCACGGAATCCACTGAATCAAAGAAACAACAATTCCGTGTCTTCAGTGGATTCCGTGGCAATAAAAAAGAGTAAGGGTTCTCCTGGAGCTGGTTTTCTCAGGAAAACTCCGAACTGTAAGAATTTATTGATTAATCCCTCCTTGGAGAGAAATAATGGCAAAATTTATTGAAGGAAATTTAAGCGCAGAGGGCAAGAGGTTCGGCATCATTGTCGCCCGTTTTAACAGCTTTATCGGCGAGCGCCTGGTTGAAGGGGCCATGGATACCCTCATCCGCTCCGGCGCCAGTGATGATGATATTGAGGTTCTGCGGGTGCCAGGCGCCTATGAGATCCCTTTGGTTGCCCAGAAAATGGCACGGTCCGGGCGTTATGACGCGGTGATCTGTCTTGGCGCCGTTATCCGTGGCGCCACACCCCATTTTGATTTTGTTGCCAATGAGGCAGCCAAGGGAATTGCCATGGCCAGCATGGATGCTGATCTGCCCATTATTTTCGGCATCCTCACCACGGATACCATTGAGCAGGCTATTGAGCGGGCCGGAACCAAGGCCGGCAATAAGGGCGCCGACTGTGCAATGACGGCCATTGAGATGGTTAATCTCCTTGGCCAGTTTTAATATCTACATTCCATGAAACACTCGAGGGGGCGCGTCTGATCAAGGGATCGACGTGTCCTTTCTGGTTTATAAGTAACTATTCAGTAGCAGTGAAGCGGCGTCAACCTCATCTTTGCTCATTTTTGCCTTCTCGCATACAAAAGTATGCTTCGAAGTCCCAAATGAACAAATCTAAGGTACTTCTGAACAGTTACGCTTCAGAGTTAAGGGTAATTTCTAGCCCTCTCTGATTAAGTTATATTTTGATGACCATTGGAAAAATATGAAAGGATTACGCCGTAAGGCCCGGGAGCTGGCCCTGCAATGTCTCTATCAGATTGACCAGAGCAGCAACCCTGATGCAGATATTGAGCTTATTCGTCAGAATTTCCAGGCCCCCAAAAAGGCCGTTGCTTATGGTAATGAGCTGGTGGGGGGCGTCAAGTCCCACCTTGATGAACTCGACCGCCTTATTGAGGCCCATTCAGAGAATTGGCAGGTGAGCAGAATGGCGGTGGTTGACCGTAACATTCTGCGCATCGCCCTTTTTGAGATGCTCCATCTTGCTGACGTGCCAGATGCCGTGGCAGTGGATGAGGCCGTTGAGATCGCCAAACGTTTCAGCACCGATGAGGCGCCGGCCTTTATTAATGGTATCCTGGATGCTTTTTGTAAGGCCAGGCCGGCGGCAAAATAGAAAAGGCAACGACAATCCCTTGCCGATAACCTGGCTGTTTTCTGCGCCATACCAAAAAAACAACAAGAAGGGGATGAATGGCAACCAGCAACGCAAAGGAAAATTTAGGTGGTGAATTTCGGCCCCATTTCGGCCTGGAGATCATAGCTGTCCTGGGGCTTGTTGTTTCTCTCTTCTTCCTTCTCTCCCTGGTCAGTTTTTCTGTGCCGGGCAGTGTCAATGAAATCGCCAAC
>JAUVQZ010000024.1 GCA_030597865.1 Pseudomonadota bacterium
ATGGTGAAAACGGGGGGCGGTAAGGTTTCATCGTCGCTGACCAGGAAGGTTGATTATCTGGTCTGTGGAGAAAAACCGGGCAGCAAGCTCAAAAAGGCCCAGGACTTAGGAACGACCATCCTTACTGAGGAGCAATTTCAGGAGATGATGGATTTTTCCTGACCGGGAATACAGCGTTAAAGAAAGATGGGTCGACAGCTACTGAGGTGGACCAGCTATTTGGCCCGCAGATATTGATTCGAAGGGTTCCTCATTAACTTGATTATTTACCCCCAAAAAGGAGAGAGCCATGGAAAAATGTGTGCGCTGCGTTGTTTCAGGCAAGGTCCAGGGCGTCTATTTTCGGATCTTCACCCTGGAGGAGGCCGAACGCCTTCACCTCTCCGGCTGGGTGCGTAACCTACCAGGTGGTGAGGTAGAGGCCTTTATCTGCGGCCCTGGTGAGGATGTTGACCAAATGGCAGAGTGGCTGACCACGGGCTCTCCCCACAGCAGGGTCGACCATGTGGCGATTACAGAGGTTCCAAGCCCCGGGCCATTACCAGGCTTTACCGTTCGTTCCTAAGGGGTCTGTCTGGGGTGGACAGAATCTGCTGCGGCTAAGCGCAGCCCCGATTCCTCAAATCTCCGCCATGCTTCTCCACGTCCGGCAGCCCCCTGGGCACGGGCAGGCAGGATGGGTCAGTTCTGTCTGAGCTGACGCGGCACCATGGGCCCCCTCCGGCCACTTGTCATTGACAAAAGAAGAGCTCTTTTTTAGAGTGCCCTTTCAATTCTTACAGGTGTGTCGTGGAAACAAGAGCGGATTTCTCAAAAACCAGTCAGCAGCTTCGCACAAAAAACACCACTCGCATCATCTGCCCCAACTGCGGCAATGACAGTGATTTTTTTGAGGTGGCTGATGGTGTCATTCTGACCACCAGATATATCCAGAACAGCGATGGCAGCTTTGTCCAGGACGGTGATGAGTCCCAGATCCTCGGCGAAATGCGTCTCTTCTGTGCCGAGTGCAATGAAGATCTCACCGGCCATCATCAGCGCTTTGTGGAAATGCTTTTTTGATGGCCTGGCAGATAGCGTCGACTTCGAAAAAATCGGTACGGCCACCTGCACAGTGGCTATCTTACCGGAGTCTCACAGGATCGCTTACCTGATTTAACGTTACATACTTTTAGTGCCAGCTACTTTTTACGGGAGCATCTTTTTTGACGGCCATGGAGCTCATTCCTGATAACGATAGCCTGCACAGCTTATTCCCCACCCTGGGCGCTGAACATTGTTTTGTCGGCCGGGTACGGGTTAAACCTGGTGAAGAGTTCATCCTCCACGACCTTGAGCAGCGAGGGGTTCTCCTTTTCCCCAGCGGCTTGTCGCAAATCCTGGGGCGCTCCAAGGTTGCCCAGGTCCGTATCCTCTCTGAATTCTTGCCGCCCCTGACCCTGGCGATTTTTGATCAGCATGGGCTGCTCTCGGCGGTGAACCTCTACGGCCGAAATCTTGTGGGCAGCGTTGTCACCAAGAATGACCGCAAGAACGGCGGCCTTGGCATCCATAAATGGGCCTCGGTGGAGGATGTTTTCAGCCAGGCCAGTCTGGGTGTTCTGCCCTATCCCTTTGTCCTGCAGCCCTTTTATCCCGATGCCACTGATATTCGCGTTATAATCCTTGGCTCATACCAGGAAAGTTACCAGCGCCACAACCCTGATAATTTTCGCCATAATCTCCACTGTGGCGGGGCAGGGCAGGTGGTCAGCCTCGACCCTGACCAGCAGCAGCTCTGTGGGGCGATCATGGCCAGGGGCCTGTTTCCCTACGCCCATATCGATCTCCTAACAATGGCTGACGGCCGCAGCTATCTTGGCGAAATTAATCTCCGGGGCGGATTGCGGGGGGCGCAGATCAAAGGGGCGCGCTATCAAGAGATGCTGAACCAAATCCATGACGATTTTCTCAAAAAAACTATCCCTTCTTAGTCTTCCCCGTTCTTAAAAAAAACAAAAAAAAAAGGAGACTGAATCGTTAGATTCAATCTCCTTTTTATAAGCTTAAATGACTGCCCGGGGGGGCAGTCACAAAAAACTTACCTATACACAACCGGTGGGCTTAGGCAGACCAGCCATCTTACAGGCGCCTTTACCAGGTCCTGATGGGAAGAGCTCGTAGATGCGCTTAAGGGGGAAACCGGTGGTCTTGGAAAGAATACGGACCATGGGAGCAATACCGTTCTTCTTGTAGTAATCCTGAAGACCGTTAATTACCTTCCAGTGCTCATCAGTCATGTCGCCAATGCCTTCTTCGGCCTTAACATAATCAACCCAAGACTCGTTCCACTCTTCCATACCATTGGTCAGGAAACCGTCCTCGTCAACACTAAAGCTAGATCCGCCATGCTCGATAGTAGCCATATCTAATCCTCCGTTAAAATTTGCTAAAATTTAGGGTTATCTATATCTGAAAACTAATATTAAGTAAAAAGATGATCCTAATTACTGTATCGCTTTTCTTTTGTCAATGGCATGACCCTACTTTTTTCACCGCAATGAATGGTTATTCAGCGATATATGGCTGTAATTACAACGTTATTTTTTTTAACCATCCCCATTTTCGGGCCCAATTATGCCCCAATATCCATCAATTCCTGACGCCCCTGGCAGAGGCCGCTGGCACCAAAACCATATGACGCCAAATCAAGGGGATAAGCACTGTACCGGTGGCCGTGGCCATTTTTCAAAGGGCCATCAATTCCTTAAAGAAAATTATCGACTGGAACCTCTCGGAGTAGACGGTGGGCTGGTGACTGCTTGATTTGGCGACAAAGATCAAATTTTCTATACCATATTCGGCGGCACTGGCCAGAACCACTTCATTGTCATCAGCAAGGAGGGTCCGCCCCTTATCAAAGTCAATCCTCTCTGCTAATTTTCCCCAAAAGGCAGGGTCTTCCTTGGCAACGCCAATCTCATCCGCGCAGATGAGGGCGTCAAATTCACCGGCCATCTCGGTCTTGGCCATCTTGATGGCCAGGGTTTTAGGGTGGGCATTGGTCACAAGGAATATTTTTTTGCCATTCCCCCTACAAAACTCCAGAAATTCAAGGACATAGGGATGGACACTGATCAGGTGATTGACATCCTGCTTCAGCTTCTCAATATCCAGATCCAACTTCCGGGACCAGAAATCCAAATCTGTCCAGTCCAGGGATCCCTCCTGTTCCTTATACTTGGCGAGCAACTCGTCTTCGGCCGTAAAGATGGAGATATTATTTTGTCTGGCATAGATCTCCGGGATATACTCCTCCCAGAAATAATCATCGAAATGTTTATCCAGCAATGTACCGTCCATATCCAGGAGCACGGTGTCGATACCCTGCCAATCTATCTGTGGTTCTTTTTTGGTTATCTGCATGATCTATTTTCCATTTAGGATTTCTTCAACGGTTTTCCCACCGATTTTCTCGTTAAACAGGGCCAAAATAAAGGGGCTCACCCTATCGTAATCTTCACCGCTTATCAGGAAGCCTGGCAGGGGTTTGGCCTTTCTCAGCCGCGCCCTGGCCTGGTCTGCCAGGGATTGGCTGGCCAGGAGCTGAGCGGTTTCCTCATTTTCCTTGCGGTCGCACAGGGCCAGGAGCACGTCGTGCATATTGCCCCAATACTCCCCCTGGCCGACATGCTCAATGAGCTGTTGGGCGGCAGTGGTGGTGGCGATATAAAATTGTGGTAGTTGGGCGGCCTGGCCGGCCAGGCATTTTTCCAGGGAGGCGAAACTTCGACAGGAGAAGGGGCGGACCTGGTAAATCTGGCAGCGGCTATCCTCCAGATAGGGACAGGGCTCTCCCTCCACGCTGTTCGGGGCCTTGCCCTCCTGGCCGGCAAGGCATCGTTCAGCAAATTCATTTGTGGTCGCCACCACCTGGGGCCGGGGCTTTTTCACCTGTAATTTCCCGGCAAACCAGGCGTGTCTGGCGTTGTCATCCATAAAGCGGTGAATGAGATCACCCTCCACTGCCGTCATGGTGACATTCTGGGTGCAGCAGGTGGCGCAGCCCTTCTGGCAGGCAAAATCGAGGCGGTTATTGCCGGCCCATTGCTCAAAGTGGCGGTATATGGCCAGGAGGAGTTTTTCACGCAGGGCGCTCATTTTTCCCCATCCTGTTTTTTGCCATGCCGGCCAAACTGATCGAGCAATTTCTTGACCAGTTCCTCCGGGGTGATTTTCAAGGCCAGGATATACATGACCACTGCCAGGGCAAGGTCGTCAAGCCAACCAGCCAGCAGGATATGGTCAGGTACAAAGTCCAGGGGAAAGATGAGGTAGAAAAATCCGGCCAAAAGAAGAAGTTTGACACTCCAGGGGGCGTCCTCATGGAGAAAAATACTCCAGAGCAGCTTTATTTTTGTAAAAAGACCCATCAGATCTTGACGCAGCCGATAAGTTCCGTCGCCGCTTTTCGGCCGCTATCCTGAAGATATCTGCCCAGGCCTGTGACAAGTTCGCCGCTTATGGCCGGGTTAACGAAGTTTGCCGTGCCAATCTGCACCGCAGTGGCCCCGGCCATCATAAACTCGATGACATCCTCCAGGGTGGTGATGCCACCAATACCTATGACAGGAATTTTCACCGTGGACGCCACCTGATACACCATGCGCAGGGCCACGGGCTTAATGGCAGGCCCGGACAGGCCGCCCATGATATTGGCAAGTTTAGGTTGGCCGCTCCTGATATCAATGGCCATACCGATGAGGGTATTTATCAGACTGATGGCCGTGGCGCCCGCCCCTTCAACGGCCCGGGCAATCACGGTGATATCGGTCACATTGGGCGACAGTTTGATAATAACCGGCCGGCTCGATGCCCTGGCCACCACCTCTGTAACCCGTGCGGCCATGGCCGGGTCAGTACCATAGGCCACGCCCCCCTTCTTGACATTGGGGCACGATATATTGACCTCAATGGCGGCAATACCCTCCACATGGTCCAGTTTGGCAGCGAGCTGTTGATAATCTTCAAGGGAATCGCCCAGGATATTGACCACAACCTGGGCGCCGAGCCTGCGGATCATCGGCATTTTTTCGGAAATAAATCGATCCACCCCGACATTTTGCAGACCAATGGCATTGAGCATGCCGCTTGCCGTTTCCACCACCCTGGGCGGTGGATTTCCAGGCCGGGGGTTGAGGGAAATACCCTTAACCACAATGGCGCCCAGGGCGGAGAGATCGACAAAGGGTCTAAACTCTTCCCCGTAGCCAAAGGTGCCGGAGGCGGTCATGATCGGGTTGGCAAGCTGCCATTCCCCTATTTTTACGCTGGTGTCTACCGCCATATCTCAGCCGCCTCAAAAACAGGCCCGTCCTTGCAGACATGGACATATTTTTTTTCTGTTTCATCAAAACCGGGGCGCTGCACCGTGCAGCCAAGGCAGGCCCCCATGCCGCAGGCCATCATGGTCTCCAGGGAAACCTGGCAGGGCCAGGTGCGCTGCCGGGCAAGGGACGCCACCCCTTTCATCATGGGTGTTGGCCCGCAGGTATAGATGGTTGCCGGCCCCTCTATCTCCTGGCCCAGAAGATCCGTTACCAGGCCATGCAGCCCAGAGGAACCATCATCGGTGGCCAGGTGAACCGGGGCAATTTTCTGGAAATCATCAAGGGCCAGGAGCTCATTGCGGCTCCGTCCCCCCAGCAAAATCGTCAGCCTCTCCTCAGGACGTCGGCGCTTTATTTCAGTGCCGAGAAAGAGCAGGGGGGCAACGCCAAGGCCGCCCCCCACCAGACAGTGATGGGCTGCATCGTGTATCTGAAACCCCCTGCCCAGGGGGCCGAGCAAGGAGATCTCATCGCCCTTTTTCATCTGGGACATGAGCCTGGTGCCCTTGCCCACCATGCGGTAAAGCAGGGTGAGCACACCATTGTCGGCCAGGTGAATGGAGAGTGGCCGCCGCAACAGTGGGTCTGTTGAATCGTGCGCCACTGAAACCATGACAAACTGGCCCGGTTGAGCTGCGGCCGTAATCTTCGGAGACCGGATCTCCATGCGGCAGGTGTCTGGCCCCACCAAGGCATTTTCTAAGACCTGGCCCGTTTCTAAATACTGTAGCTCCACTGATATGCCCACAATCCTTTTTTATCGATATTATAGGTGGTAAAGGCCCCTGTTCAGGAGTCTCAATCCACAGGTAACTTACTGATTAAACTATGAATTCGTTCAAGGTCATCAAGGGAATAGTACTCTATTTCTATCTTGCCGCGATCGCCATTCTGGCTAATCTTTGACTTTGTGCCAAAATGGCGGATGAAATCATTGGTGAGGGTGCGGCAATAGGAGGTAGGAATAGGTTTTTTGACGGCAGGGCGCCGGCTGTTGCCGGAGCTGCTTTTCTGTCTACTGGCCCTGACCAGGGCCTCTGTCTGGCGCACAGAGAGTTCCTTGTTGACAATTTTATCACGGATCTCCTTGACCTCAACATGATCCTTGATGGCCAGGAGTACCCGGGCATGGCCCATGGTCAACCTGCCGGTGCCAATATCATCCTTGATAAAATCGGGTAACTGGAGGAGACGCATGGTGTTGGCCACCGTTGACCGCTCCTTGCCCACCCGTTTGGCAACCTCCTCCTGGGTCAGCGAAAATTCTTTGACTAATTGCTGGTAGGCCATGGCCTCCTCAATGGGGTTGAGGTTTTCCCGCTGGATATTTTCAATCAAGGCCAGCTCAAGACGGTCCTGGGTATCAACATCACGGACAATGACAGGGACGTCTGTTAAGCCGGCAAGTTTCGAGGCCCGCAAGCGACGCTCACCAGCAATGAGGACGTATCGGTCCGGGATATCACTGGGGGTGACAACAAGGGGTTGCAGGATACCCTTTTCAGCAATGGACTCCGCAAGCTCTTGAAGTGCTCCTTCGTCCATCTCCTTGCGGGGCTGGTAAGGGTTTGGATCGATGGCTGCAAGGTCGCAGAGGATGTACTCCCCCTCTGCTGGCAAGGCATCGTTATCATCTGCCAGTAAGGCGCCCAGGCCTCTGCCGAGGCGATCGCTGCTACTCATGCCCGTCCCTCCTTTGCATCATCTAACTGTTGTTTTTTGAGAAATTCCTTGCCCAGATTCATATAGCTCAATGCCCCCGCAGATTTTTTATCATACTCAATGACGGATTTTCCATGGCTGGGACATTCGCTCAGGCGAACATTACGCGGAATTACCGTATGATAGACCTTGGTGCCGAAATGTTTCTTGACCTCTTTGGCAACCTGGTATGTCAACTTATTGCGCCGATCGTACATGGTGAGCAGGAGTCCCTCAATGACCAGGCGCGGGTTGTAGGAATTCTTGACAAGCTTGACGGTCCGCACCAACTGGCTGAGACCCTCCAGGGCAAAATACTCACATTGCATGGGGATAATCACCGAATCAGCGGCGCTCAGGGCATTTAGGGTGAGGAGGCCGAGGGATGGCGGGCAATCAATAAAGATATAGTCGTAATCTTCCACCACCTGGGAAAGAACACGTTCAAGAAACGTTTCCCGCTTCTTCTCATTCATCAACTCCACCTCAACACCTATGAGGTCGATGCAGGTGGGAAGGAGCCAGAGGTTCGCGATTGAACCAGAGGGCCGGATGGCCCCCCGTGTCTTGTCGGGATCAATATAGCAATGGTAGAGATGCTTGGTCTTTTGAGAGACCGCAACCCCAAGCCCGCTGGAGGCGTTGCCCTGCGGGTCCGAGTCAACCAGGAGCGTCTTTTTGCCAAGGAGTGCCACGGCCGTCGCCAGATTGACGGCAGAGGTTGTCTTGCCAACCCCTCCCTTCTGGTTGGCCATGGTGATAATTTTGGCCCCCTCCTTCCTCTTCTGTGTCATACCTAGCCTCTATCTTTTCTGTGGATCTTCACCGCCGCAACAACAAAACACGGACAGCGCCTACATATAAAAGAAACCCAACGGCAAGAAACCAACGCCCCGAACCAAGAGATCTGGACGCCGCCACCCGCCGAAATATTCGCATTGCGCCCCCTGCCGGAGACAACACCCATGGCAAAACCAAAAAGTATCGAGAAAAAAGCAACTTCTTGACCATCCCAAGCAGAATACGCCATCTGGGTCGAATGACAACCTATTTCGCCCCCAGACATCCAGCTTTATACATCCACCCGGAATGTTCCACGTGGAACATTCCGGGTTTTCGAGGTAAAATCAGGAGGTTGAGATGGCAGTGGTGAGCTCAAGGGTGCGGATTATGCTGGCGAGGGAGATAGATTCATGGCTGGAATGGACGTTCTCCATGCCGATGCCGAGAATGGCGGTGGTGAGCCCCTTGCCGTTGAAGATATTGGCGTCACTGCCGCCTCCAGCGACAATATAGTCGAGATTGCGGCCCAGGGACACGGCTGCCCTTTGGGTGATGGCCAGGAGGGGCGTGTCTGAACCAAGGGCCAGGGCTGGATATTGCTCGGGGAATTCAAGGGAAAAGGTGGCCTGGGGGACAGGATGGATTATATCTGAAAAAACTTTTTCAAAAAATGCCCTATGGAACCTCATCAGATCGGCAGAATGGCTGCGGATCTCCCCCTGAAGACGAACGGTACTGGGAATAATATTGGTGGCTGTGCCGCCGGAAATGAGGCCGATATTGGCCGTGGAGTGTTCATCCAGTCTGCCGACCGGCAGGCCGGAGATTACCCTGCCCGCAAGGGAGATGGCGCTTATGCCCTCTTCAGGGTTGAGTCCGGCATGGGCGGCCCTGCCAAGGATCTCAGCATGTACGTACACGGCGGCCGGGGCCCCAATAATAACATTATCAACGCCGGTTGAGTCCAGGGCAAAGCCCATGGTGGCCTGGAGGCCTGTAGGGTCAAAGGCCTTGGCCCCTAAAAGGCCAATCTCCTCAGCCGTGGTAAAGAGATACTCAAGGGGGGGGTGGGGCAATTGGTTTTCAAAGAGGAGCTGGGTCATCTCCATGAGAATGGCGATACCGGCCTTATCATCACTGCCCAGCACGGTGTCGCCTTGGGATGTAAAAACATTATCATGGCGGACCACCTTAACCCCCAGACAGGGGGCAATGACGTCCATGTGGCAATTAAAAAACAGGGGGGTTTTCTGGGGGGCAGTGCCGGGAATGGTGACAATGAGGTTGCCGGTGTCTGAGCCGGTAATAGTGGCTGAACCATCAACGACGGTTGTTACCCCGGGGAAGACATCAAAAAAATCCTGGAGATAGGAGGCGAGCGTGGCCTCGTGCTTGCCAGGACTATCAATTTCACAGAGGGTGGTAAAATAATGGGCCAGACGTTCCTGGTTGATGGAAAGAGTCATTGGTATTTTAACAGAGAGAGGGAGTCCATGGTTGATCAGTTAAGCCGCTACGACAGCATAGAAGAATATATCACTAAAGACGGGTCTGAGATAAGGGAATTAATCCATCCAGAGATCCATGGTAACAAAGGGCTGAGCGTGGCCGAGGCGATTATCAAGGCCGGCATGAAGACCCATGACCATTATCACCGCCAGAGTGAAGAGGTGTATCTGGTCATGGCCGGTAACGGTATTATGAGAAGGGGTGAAGAGGTCTTTGCCATAACAGGGGGCATGTCCGTGGTGATCATGCCCGGCCTGGTGCACGGTGTGCACAACAACGGCAACGAAGAGCTGGTCATCATCTGCTGCTGCGCACCTGCCTACGGCCATGATGATACGGTGCTGGTCCACGAGACAGACTAGCTCAGGGTAAGGATGTCCTGGTTCATGGCAACCTCCATGGCCCGGACCGGGCACACAGGGACACAGAGGCCACAGCCGGTACACTTATCCGGGTCAAAAAGAACGGCCATGTCAGGACGTTCAACAAAGAGGGCGCTGGTGGGACAGATACCGGTGCAGGCGCCACATTGGATGCAAAGCTGGTCATCCCGGCGAATAATGGTGGAAATAGGCTCGATCTTGACACCGTAATTCTGCAGAAACTCGAGGGATTTCTTGACATTATTTTTATGGCCGGTGAGCTCAAGGACCATAACGCCGTCGTTGCCGGGGAGGATGGTGGCCTTAAGAATATTGAATTCAATGTCGTACTTCTTTACAAGTTCACAGATGATGGGTTTATCACCGGTCTCCTTGGGAAAGTGGAGGACATAAATCTTGGTGTTCATAATATATGGCTGGGTTTTGGTTAGCAGGCTGGACCATGACCGGTGAAAAAATCCAAGGGGGTGTTGTAGCCCGCCTCAAAAAAATACCGGTGATGCGTTAAGGACCAACTCTACCAAAAGAGAGAAGAACAGTAAACCTTGCTTTTAGCCCGGGTGGGCTGAAAAACGATAACCAACACCTCGCACCGTGTCGATGGCCGGGGCGGCAGGGCCGAGCTTTTTCCGGAGGCCCGAGATCAACACATCAATGGCGCGCTCGGTGAGACTATAGTCAAACCCCCTGATATCATTGATTATTTGCTGACGACTATAGACCCATCCCGGCTTTCCGGCAAGGAGCATGAGGATCAGAAACTCGGAATGGGTGAGATGAATACTGACGCCATTGACAAAAACCCCATGGCTGTGGGGAATAATGGTGAGGTGGTGGCCAGGAAAGGAGATTTTGTCATGCCCATCAGGGGAGGAAGGGCGGCTGCGGCGCAGCAGGGCATGGATCCGGGCCAGCAGGATCTTGGGGCTGAAGGGCTTGGGCAGATAATCATCGGCCCCGGCCGCCAGGCCAGCGACAATATCCTCCTCTTCACCCTTGGCGGTCAGCATGAGCACCGGTATATCGCTCTGATGGGCGGAACGCAGCTCCTGGCAGACTGCCAGGCCATCCATGCCGGGCAGCATAAGGTCAAGGACAATGAGATCAGGGTGGTTGGCCACATGGGATTGCAAGCCACCTTCGCCGTCCCCGGCGCATAACACCTTAAAACCGGCCTTAACCAGGTTGTAGACAATAAGCTGCTGGATATCATCCTCATCCTCAATGACCAGTATGGTAAATTGGTTGTCCATGGCCCTCCCTAAAGCACCTGTTCGTGTCTGACAATACGGCCCTGCAACATATAGATAATATCCTCGGCCGTGTTGGTGGTGTGGTCAGCTATGCGCTCCATACCACGGGCAATGGAGAGCAGCAGGGGCCCATAGACCTGCTGATTGGGATCATGGGCAACAATATCCTCAAGCTGCTTACGGACATTGCGCTTGGCCGTATCAACCTCATCATCCATCAGACAGATACGGTAGGCCAGATCTGAATCCTCGTTGATAAAGGCGTCAAGGCAATAACTGAACATCTTAAGGGTGGTGGCGAAGATGGGTTCAAAATCAGCGGGGATGGTTATCACAGGGGGGTTGTTTTCCTGCCCCTTGGCGCTATCAAGGAGAATAACCTTATCAGCGACCTTGGAGGCCAGATCACCAATACGTTCGAGCTCACGGTTCATCTTCAGGGAGGTCACCACAAAGCGCAGATCACTGGCCACTGGCTGGTGCAGGGCAAGAATCTTCAGGCAGTCCTCCTCAACATCAACCTCCAGGGCATTGATCTTGGAATCAGCCTCCTGGACCTGGGCGGCCAAAACGGCATCAAGGGTGCGGACGGAGGTAATACTGTTTTTGATACCCTCCTCAACAACGGTGCCCAGGTAGAGCAGGTGCTGCTTGAGGGTATCAATGGATGAATGTATGTCAGTGGTCACAGATCACCTCATTAGCCGAATCGGCCGGTTATATAATCTTCAGTAGCCTTTTTAACAGGTACGGTAAACACCTTTTTTGTACGGCCATACTCGACAAGCTCACCCTCGTAAAGAAAGGCGGTATAGTCGGAGATACGGGATGCCTGCTGCATATTATGGGTGACGATAATAATGGTGTATTCGCCGTTAAGATCACGGATAAGCTCCTCAATATGGGCGGTGGAGCGGGGATCCAGGGCCGAACAGGGCTCATCCATCAGGATAATTTCCGGCGAAACGGCAATGGCCCTGGCAATACAGAGGCGCTGCATCTGGCCCCCTGAAAGACCCATGGCTGAATCATGGAGGCGGTCCTTGACCTCGTCCCAGAGAGCGGCGCGACGCAGGGATTTTTCCACGGTCTCGTCAAGAATGGGTTTTTCCGTGACACCACCAATGCGCATGCCAAAGATGACATTCTCATAGATGGATTTGGGGAAGGGGTTTGATTTTTGGAAAACCATACCCACCCGGCGCCGCAGATCAATAACATCGAGGGAGCGCTCAAAGATATCCCTGCCATCAAGGCGGATGGAGCCGGTGGTGCTCAGGCCGTCAATGAGATCATTCATCCGATTAATGCAGCGGATAAAGGTGGATTTCCCACAGCCGGACGGGCCGATAAGGGCGGTAACCCGATGGCGGGGAATATCAAAGTTAAGATCAAAAAGGGCCTGGGACTGGCCATAAAAGAGGTTGAGATCCTTAACCTGAACGATGGGGTCATCTATGGCAATGATAGCCTGTTCTTTATTATTATTCATAATCAATACTCGAAATCAATGGGTAATGGCATACTTCTTCTTCATCTTATTGCGCAGGATAATGGCAGAGCTGGTCATCAGCACCACAATACCGAGAAGGAGCAGGGTGGAGACAAAGACCATGGGTTTAGCGGCCTCCACATTGGGTGACTGGAAGCCGATATCATAGATATGAAAACCAAGGTGCATGAATTTCCGGTCAAGATGGAAAAAGGGGAAATTACCATCCAGGGGCAGGGAGGGGGCAAGCTTGACCACGCCGGTGATCATCAACGGCGCCACCTCGCCGGCAGCACGGGCCATGGCCAGGATAAAGCCGGTCATGATTCCTGGTGAGGCCATGGGCAACAAGATCCGGACCAGGGTTTGAAACTTGGTGGCGCCCAGGGCGTAGGAGGATTCCCGCAGGCCACTGGGAATGGCGCCCAGAGCCTCCTCAGTGGAGACAATAACCACGGGAACCGTGAGTAGGCCCAGGGTCAAACTGGCCCAGAGAATACCACCGGTGCCAAAGGTTGGGGTGGGAAGATACTCTGGGAAAAAGGCCTGATCTATGGAGGAACCAATACCGTAGACGAAAAACGCCAGGCCAAAGATCCCGTAAACAATGGAGGGGATACCGGCAAGGTTGTTGACGGCAATCCGGACCAGGCGAACCAGAAAGCCCTCCTTGGCGTATTCACGCAGATAAATCCCTGATAAGACCCCCAGGGGAAAGGAGAAAATACTCATGATGAAGATGAGCATAATGGTGCCAAAGATGGCGGGAAAGAGACCACCCTCGGTATTGGACTCCCGGGGCTCCGCAAAGAAGAGTTCCCATAATTTACTGAGATAAAGGCCGGTCTTGGCAAAGACCGACATGGCATTGGGCTGATAGGCCCGGACAATGGCGGTGAGGGCAATGCTCTGTTGACGGCCGGTGGCATCGGTAAAGAGCGCTGTATTTTGATGGAGGGTGGTCTCAAGGGCCTCAAGATCAGCAACAAGGCGATCAAACTCGTGATGGAGGAGGCCCTTCTCATCTTGGAGGGGGAGGAGGGTGGCCGGGTCGTCATCGCCACGGTGGTGATATTGGGCAATTTTTTTATCCAGGCCCACAATGCGATGGTTCAGGGCGCGCAACTCCCCCTTGCTCTCTTTGACCTTGGCGATTTCAGGCCCCAGGGCAGCCAGGGCGGCCTGGAAGCGGGGCCAGGGAGGGCCATGGTCAACCACCAGGGAGGGCAGGTTGAGGGCGGACAAAAAGCCGTGGAAATTGCCGTAGCCATAACGTTCCAGAACAACGGCACCCTCAGGCCTGGACTTGTTTTTAATATCAGCCGCATCAATCCAGGTAAAATCCAGGCCATAGAGATCACGGTTGGCAATCTTGAGCTGATGGCGAAGTCCGGTTGGCTGTTCTTCATCCTGGACAACCTCACCAAGATAGGAGGAGCCATCCTCCATCTCAAAGAGGAGTTGGGGTGAGGGCCAGTACACTGCGATGCCGTTTTTAAAAATGACAATGAGCAGGGAGAAGGTCAGGATGAGGATGAGGCTTAAGGCAGCTGCAGAGCCCCAGACAAAGGGCTCACCATCACGCCAATATTTATTTTTAACTATCTTTTTCATTCAGCAAACACCGTGGCGCCCAATCAATACTGGGCATATTTTTTACGCAGTCTTTCGCGGATAAGCTCAGCGCCGGTATTGACAATAAAGGTCATGACAAAGAGCAGCACCGCACAGAGAAAAAGGACCCGGTACAGGGTGCTGTCCACCGGCGCCTCGGGAATTTCCACGGCAATATTGGCCGACAGGGTGCGCATGCCGTTAAAGATGGACAAATCCATAATGGGGGTGTTGCCGGTGGCCATGAGAACGATCATGGTCTCACCAACGGCACGGCCAAGACCGATCATACCACCGGCAAAGATACCTGGACTGGCCGAGGGCAGAACAACCCGCCACACCGTCTGCCAGCGACTGGCGCCCAGGGCCATGGAGGCGGCGGTGAGATTAGGAGGCACATTGGACAGGGAGTCCTCAGCAATGGAAAAAATGATGGGAATCACCGTAAAGCCAAGACCAAAGGCAATAATAATACAGTTGCGCTGATCATAACGGCTGCCGGTATTTTGAAAGAGAAACTGGCTGAAATTTCCGTCAAAGAGAAGATTCTCCACCAGTGGCCCAAAGAGGTAGGCCAGGTAGGCACTGCCAACAAGGACCGGCAAGACCATGATAAACTCATAGCCTGGCCGTAACTGGCGCACAACAGTAAAGCGCTGGCCATACTGCCAGCAGAGGACAAAGAGCAGAAAACCTCCTGGCAGAAAGAGAAAGCTGAGCAGCAGGGCAACGATCTGGGCCTCAATAAAGGGGGCCAGGACCAGGGCAATGAGGAAACCGATCACCACCGTGGGAACAGAGGCCATGACCTCCACCAGGGGTTTGATAATCCGTTGCAAATGGGGCGGGGCAAAATGGCTGACATACACGGCGCCAAAGGTGGCCAGGGGCAGGGCGAAAATCATGGCATAGAGGGTGCCTTTGATGGTGCCGAAAAGGAGGGGGGTAATGGAAAACTTGGCCTCAAAATCATCACTGGCAGATGATGACTGCCAGGCATATTCGGGGGAGTCATAATTCTCATACCACACCTTGCCAAAGAGGGTACGCAGGCTCACCTCAGGGTGGGGGTTATGGAGGGCATGCACCCGTAAAACACCCCCCTGATCCAGGGTAACCATACCAGAACCCCGGCCTGACTTGGCAACAAGGAGATGGGGGCCCTGCAGGCTCAAGAGATGGCGCTCACTGGTCATATGATCAAGGTGGAGGGCGCCCTGGCTGTCCAGGGAGACCAGGGACTTGTCGCGCTGGGAGGCAAGGATGGTGGAGACAGCCCCCCCATGGCTCTTTAAGTCGTGGATTTTACGTAACTTTTTGGTCTCACTGACATTACTGTCACGAACCCCCATCCAGGTGGAGAGGGTGCCGCTCTCAGTGCCAACGGCCAGGGACTGGGAGCCGAAAACCATGGTCATGGCCGTGATCGCCTCCTTAAAGGCAGGGATGGTATCAGTGAGAACTATCTCCTCGCCAATATCCCAGCGCAACAGGGTGCCGCCAGCAGTGCCGGCAAAGAGGGTCTGGCCATCGATGGTCAGGGCAAAGGCGCTCATCTTTTCAAAGGGGGGCGCAATGACATTGCTCGACTCTTCAACGGTTTCATCGCCAAAGAGATCCTCGGTTTTGAACCGCCGCCAGATGGAAAAACCATTGTCGTCATGGAGGTTGACCCGCATCAGAAGACCCTCCTCCTCATCTTGGCGAATGAGGGTGGAGGTAATGGCAGATGATGTCCCTGGTGGGGGCAGTTCTTCAATAATCTCTGCACCAGGAACAATGGTCCGCTTGCCATGCTGATCAAATTGGGGCCGAAAATCAATGGCCACCAGTGATACGCCACCGTCCTCCCAGAGCAGGGAGAAGAGACCGGGTTCAACGGTGGCCAGATGCCTGACAAGCTTAGCGCTGCCGCTGGAAAGATCCACAAAGGCATCTTGACCATCCTCCCTTAAGGCCTGAAAATGGAGGTGGCCCTGCCTGTTAATGGTGAAGATATTCTCCTGATAATCATCCAGGCCGATGGCCAGGATGTTTTCAGCCTGGCCTTGCTGGGGCAGGGTGTACAGCTCCTCAACAGAGGATGGCTTAAAGAGGGGGAGGGTCACCTTGACAATGAGAAAAAGAATGGCGATGACACTGAAAATAACAGCTATGCCGCCCACGGTAATAACGTAACGGGCCAGGGTATCAAACTGTTTGTTTCTGCGCAGCGAACGAGGATCCATGGCTGAAAAATACTCCGTAAAATTTACTGACTCAAGGGTGTCTTGACCCTGGATTTTTTGTTCAAGGCTACCTCAAGATCAGGTAGGCGCAGACTCCGAGGGCCCCTGGACAGCCTCCTCCCTGCGACCCAACAGCTGCTCCTTACTCCAGGAGGGCCAGTTGCCTTTCAACTACCTTGGCCGGCAGGGGCATATAGCCATCCTTGACCACGATCTCCTGGCCCTCCCTGGAGAGAACAAACTTGAGAAATTCCTTGGTCAGGGTGGGCAGGGGTTTATTGGGTTGCTTAACCACGTAGATGTAGAGGATGCGGGACAGGGGGTATTTGCCGCTCAACACGTTGGCGTAGTCAGGGAAATAGGCCCTGTCGCCATGTTTTTTGGAAAGGGAAAGGGCCTTGACCCCGGAGGTGCGGTAGCCGACCCCCGTATAACCGATACCGGCCCTATCCTCGGTGATCCCCATGACAACGGAGGCGGAACCAGGCTGCTCCTTGACCGTATCCTTAAAGTCCCCCTTAAAAAGGGCCTTCTTCTTAAAATAGCCATAGGTGCCGGAGGCGGAATTACGGCCATAGGTGCTGATCGCGGATTGTTGCCACGCACCGCCCAGGCCAAGCTGGCCCCAGGTGGAGACATCCTTCATGCCACCCCTTCTGGTCTTGGAGTAGATGGCGTCAAGCTGGGATAGTGACAGGGAGTCCAAGGGGTTGTCCCGATGGACAAAGACCGCCAGCGAGTCAAGGGCAACACCGATCTTGGTGGGCTTAAAACCATACTTCTTCTCAAACTTATCCACCTCGACATTCTTCATGATCCTGGACATGGGGCCAAGCTGAGCAGTACCGGCAATAAGGGCCGGTGGCGTCGTGGAAGAACCCTTACCCTCCACCTGAATCCTGACATTGGGATATTTTTTCCGGAATGTTTCCGCCCAATAGGTCATCAGGTTATTAAGGGTATCAGAGCCGATTGAATCAAGATTACCAGAAACCCCTGCTGCCTTCTGATACGTCTTAATATTGGGGTCCACCTCAAGCTTGGCCCAAGCGGCCTGGGAGGTGGTAAGAGCGGTGGCGCCAAGAAGCGCGGCATAGGCAAGGGGACGAATAAATGACTTCATGGCTGCTTCTCCTATCTCATGGAACGGGCTCATTGCCTGGGGCGGGCTGTCTTCTGTCTTAGGCCCGCAATTGAGAGTACTGGAGGAGAATGCCAGGCAAATGTTAAGATTATGTTAAAACTTGATGCCCCCATAAAAAAAACGGTGCGCCCACCGGTACAATGGCCACCAAGGTTGATTGAGCGCCTCTTGATTTTGGCGCCAGGGACTTTTGACAGGGTGTGGAGATGAAAATAAGGTTCAACACGAAATACCCCCCAACCCCCCGGAGTCTCTCTTCGTTCGCCCACCTCCCCAAAGGGGCGACAAACTCCAAAGTCCCCTCTCCCTCAGGGAGAGGGTTAGGGTGAGGGGCACGATCACGGAAGCTAACGGTAGTTTATATCCTCTCTCTTGAGAGTCTATCGCTTACCTACCTGGTCCTCAGACATGCCGCAACCAGCTCCCCGCTCGTGCAAGGCTGGATGCAGATAATAAAAATCTAAAACCCCAGAAAAATTGGGAGGGAAATGACCATGCTGAGACTATCAAAAAAACTCTGCTACTCCCTGCTCCTTCTGCTCGCCCTGCCCTTGCCGCTCCAGGCAGGTAAGCGCCTTGAAAAGGCCACCTTTGCCGGCGGCTGCTTCTGGTGTATGGAGGCGCCCTTTGAAAAACTGCCCGGCGTCAAGGCCGTGATCAGCGGCTATAGCGGCGGCAAGACCCAAAACCCCACCTACAAAGAGGTATCCAGCGGTCGCACCGGCCATCTTGAGGTGGTTCAGGTGGAGTATGACCCGCAACAGGTCAGCTATGAAAGGCTTCTTGATGTCTTCTGGCGCCAGATTGATCCGACGGATCAGGGCGGCCAATTTGTCGACCGGGGCCAGCAGTACACCACGGCCATCTTTTACCATAGCCAGGGGCAGCGCTCCCAGGCCCAGGCCTCGCTGGCTGCCCTTGATAAGAGCGGCCGCTATGCCAAGAAAATTGTCACCCCCATCCTGGCGGCCCAGCCCTTCTATCCTGCTGAGGAGTATCACCAGGACTATTATAAGGAAAACCCCATCCGCTATAAATACTACCGCCATCGCTCCGGCCGTGACCAGTTTCTCAAAGCCACCTGGAAGAAGACGGCAATTGACAGTGAGACCGAACTCCGGCAACGCCTGACCGCCCTGCAGTATAAGGTGGTGCGAAAAAACGGCACGGAGCCGGCCTTTCGTAATGAATATTGGGATAATAAGGAGGCGGGGATCTATGTGGATATCGTCTCTGGTGATCCGCTGTTTAGCTCCACGGATAAGTATAAATCAGGGACGGGCTGGCCCAGCTTCACCAGGCCCCTTGAGGCCAAAGCCATTAAAGAGGTGAAGGATCGCCGCCTATGGTCGGTGCGTACCGAGGTACGCGGCATCAAGGGCGACAGCCACCTAGGCCATGTCTTTGGGGACGGGCCTGGGCCCACGGGGCTGCGGTATTGTATCAACTCAGCGGCCCTGCGTTTTGTAGTAAAGGAGAAGCTGATCGAGGAGGGATATGGCGAATATTTGCCGTTATTTGAGAGGTAGGCTAGGTATATGGCAGGTGATGGCTGCCTGGGCGGCTGAGCATTCGTTATGTTGAGAATTGAAAATACTCACAATGAAGACCCTGGTTCTTTGAATAATCGGGGCTTTTTATGTGGGTTATAAGGCTAGTGAGGGGAAGGGGATTTAAGCTATTGGTTGTTAGTGAACCTTGGTTGTACGTTTACATGCCTTATTGCCAGTAGTTTATTTTGC
>JAUVQZ010000092.1 GCA_030597865.1 Pseudomonadota bacterium
CAAAAAGAACGTGCCACCTCTGAGTGGGGCTGGAAACTCGTCTCCTTCATTCCACGCCAAGAGCTGTCGCTATTGACCTGGAGCTTCATCACTCCCTCCCTGCTCCTCTACGGGGCCCTGCTCACCATTTTGCTGCCCATATCCCTCTATCTCGGCAGGCTGCGGTTCCGCAACCAGAAGGCAGAGGCAGCAATAGTGGCTGCCAAGGGGGATTGGGAAAAGACCTTTGATGCGGTACCGGAGCTCATTGCCATCATTGACACCAATCATCAGTTGCGCCGGGTGAACAAGGCCATGGCCGCCGCCCTGGGCCAGACCCCGCAACAATGTATCGGCCAGACCTGCTTTGAGGCCATCCACAACAGCGATGAGCCCCATCCGGACTGTCCCCACTCTGCCCTGCTGGCAAACGGCCAACCCCACCAGGAGGAAATTGTTGAAGATCGGCTGGGGGGCGATTTTCTGGTGACGGTCTCACCACTCCACGACAGCGAGGGCAGACTTACAGGCTCTGTCCATGTGGCCCGCGACATCAGCGAGAGCAAACGCTCCCAACAACGGCTCCAGGGCCTCAAGGAGCTCACCGAAGAGCTCCTTGGCCATGGGGGCAGCCTCCAGCAAAAATTACACTTTATCACGGATGGCATCGTCAAGGTCTTTGGGGCCGACTTTGCCCGGATCTGGCATATCTATCCGGGAGACCGCTGCGATTCCGGCTGCCTTCATGCCACAATGACAAGCAACCCCCATATCTGCCGCCACCACGACCGATGCCTCCACCTGCTGGCCAGCTCCGGCCGCTACAGCCATCTTGACGGGGAAGGCCACTGCCGGGTGCCCTTTGACTGCTATGAAATAGGCCGTATCGCCTCTGGGGCGGAGAAGAGTTTTATCACCAATGATGTCTGCCATGATCCTCGAATCCATGATCATGCCTGGGCCAAGGAACTGGGCCTGCAGGCCTTTGCCGGCTACCGTCTCCTCTCGCCGGACGCCAGGCCCATCGGGGTTCTCGCCCTGTTTAGCAAAAACACCCTCAGCCCTGAGGAGGATGTCCTGCTGGCCGGCCTGGCCAACACCACCAGCCATGTCATGCAGACAGCCCGGGCAGAAGCAGCGCTCCTTGAGGCCCATGACCGTATGCAGGCCACCCTGGATAATGTTGATGCCATGATCTACATCACCGATGTGGACACCTACGAGATTCTGATGATTAATCAGTACGGCCGCGACCTCTTTGGCGTGGTGGAGGGCCAGAAATGCTGGCAGGTCCTCCAAAAAGACCAGAGCGGCCCCTGCCCCTTCTGTATGATCCGGAACGGCCCTTCCCCTGCCAGCGAGACCATCCGAACCCAGGTCTGGGAGACCCAAAACACCATCAACCAGCGCTGGTATGAAATACATGACACCAAGATCCGCTGGATCGACGACAGGATCGTGCGCCTGCAGGTGGCCACTGATGTGACCGCGCGCAAGGAGAACGAGGAGAAACTCCATGAATATGCCTCGGTGCAAAAGACCCTGCTCAGGGAGGTCAACCATCGGGTCAAGAATAATCTGGCAGCCATCATCGGCATGTTGAACATGGAGGAGAGGCGCCTTGTCAGTAAAGATGTTGCAGACTACAGCGAGGCCCTCCATGACCTGGTGGCCCGCATCCACGGTCTGGCCATGGTCCACAGCCTGCTCACCGCCAGTGAGTGGCTGCCCCTAAAGATAAGCTATCTCTGCGAAGAGGTGGCCAGGGCCGCCCTCCATGGCCTGCCCCGCACCAAGGAGATCGCCCTCACGGTCCACGACTCTCCTGCCCTAATCGGCTCCAGCCAGGCCCACCACCTGGCCCTGGTGATCAATGAACTCACCACCAATACCCTGAAGTATAGCCTCGGCAGCCGCGAAACAGCCCGTATTGACATTGCCATTGCTGAGCAGGAGGGTGATCTGGTCACCATCGTCTTCCAAGACGATGGACCGGGCTACCCTGCTGACATCTGTGCCGGAGATATGAGCAAGGTCAGTACCGGAATGGAGATTGTCCAGGGGATTATCACCTCCTCCCTGCAGGGTAGAGTCCATTTCAGCAACGATAACGGGGCGGTCACCGGTTTTACCTTCAAAAACGAGCTTGATAGCGAGATGTAAGGGAGAGAGATGATGGACAATGAAACGATCAGGGTTTTGGTTGCCGAGGATGACTTTCTGGTCAGGACCGAGGTGGTTCGCGTCTTGGCGGATAAGGGTTATGAGATTGTCGGTCAGGCCAGCACCGGTCGCGAGGCCCTGGACATGGCCTCATCCCTCAAACCGGAGGTGATTTTGATGGACATCAAAATGCCGGAGCTGGATGGCCTGGAGGCCACCCGCCTGATCCAGGAGAGATGGCCGACACCGGTGGTGATCCTCACCGCCCATGAAACGGGAGATTTTGTGGAAAGAGCAAGCCAGGCGGGGGCTGGCGCCTATCTGGTCAAGCCCCTTCGCGTCGAAGAGATTGACCGGGCCCTGACCATTGCCATGGCCCGCCATGATGACCTGATGCAGTTACGGACACTCAACCAGACCCTGGAGGCCAAAAACAAGGAGCTCGAAACAGCCCTGACTGAGATAAAGACCCTGCGGGATATCCTGCCCATCTGCTCCTTCTGTAAAAAAATCCGTGATGATGAAGGCTACTGGAATCAGGTGGATCAATATATCAGCGCCCATACCGACACCAAGTTCAGCCACGGCATCTGTGAGGAGTGCCTGGAGAAACATTACCCAGACCTCAACCTGTCGAAAGATTCGAAGGATAAGAGATAATGAAGATGCTCCTGGTTGAGGATGATTTTTTTGGCAGAAAAATGCTGATGGGACTCCTGGAGCCCCATGGCTCAGTGGATGTTGCCGTTAACGGTATTGAGGCCCTGCAGGCCGTTCAGGAAGCACTTAGCGCCAAGGAGCCCTACGACCTGATCTGCCTGGATATCATGATGCCCAAAATGGATGGCCAACTCACCCTCAAGAAAATACGTCAGATTGAGGTGCAGGCGGACCTGAACGAGGAGCAGTTCAGCAAAATCTTCATGACAACCGCCCTTTCTGACCGGGATAATGTTTTTCAAGCGGCCTTGTCACACTGCGACGCCTACCTGATCAAGCCTATCAGCAAGGCCAAACTTGAGGCCGAACTGATGAAGCACGGTCTTATAGCCCCACCAGCCTGAAACAATCTTCCCCCCACTCCTTTTTACCACAGCA
The DNA here is from genome assembly GCA_030597865.1 of Pseudomonadota bacterium. Lineage (GTDB taxonomy): Bacteria > Desulfobacterota > Desulfobulbia > Desulfobulbales > SURF-16 > BM506. The sequence goes on from JAUVQZ010000092.1 coordinate 3,241, forward strand.
GGCCATCCCCCCCCAGCCCATCAGCAGCTGCCAGTGCAGATGCAAAGAGATGGTTGTCAAAGCCCGTTGCCAAGAGTACGTTTACAGAATACCAACAGAACCCCATCACCGTGACCACTACTAATGACTGAAGAAAAGACAAAGAGACGTTATAAGCTCATCCTGGAGTTTGACGGCAGCCGGTACAGCGGCTGGCAGAGCCAGAAGGATGCCGACACTATCCAGGGCACCCTCCAGCAGGCCGCAGGCGAGCTGGTCCAGGGCAGGGCCAAGATCCAGGGCTGCGGCCGCACGGACCGCGGCGTCCATGCCATGGCCTACACCGCCCACCTGGAGGCCACCACCAGCATGGCGGCCCCCAAGATCATGGCCGGCCTCAATAAGCTGCTGCCCAAGGACATTGCCGTGCTTGAGGCCAAAAAGGCCGGACCCCGCTTCCATGCCCGCCATAACTGTGTGGCCCGCTCCTATATCTATCGTTTTAGCAGCCAGAAATCGGTGTTTGACCGTAAATACGTCTGGTACAAGCAGGGCCACCTCGATGCCACGGCCATGGCAGCGGCCGCTACCCTCTTTGCCGGTATGCACGACTTCAGCTCCTTCACCGATCCCAAGATCCTCGCCAAAAAATCGCCCCTGGTCCAGGTCATTAAGACTGAACTGTTCAGCGAGGACGGTCTGCTTGTCTTTCGCATTGTTGGCTCCCACTTCCTCTGGAAGATGGTGCGGCGCTGCGCTGGAGTCTTGGCAGCGGTGGGCCAAGGAGAGTTAACGGTGGGCGAGGTGGAGATGTTCATCACCAATCCGGGCCTCACCCAGCTCAAAAAATACACGGCTCCAGCCCAGGGCCTTTTTTTTGAACGGGCCTTCTACAACGATGAAGAGCTCCAGGACTTCATCACCCCAGGGAAACACCATGCATATTGACCAGATAATCAGCCAGTTCACATCATCGCCACCGGGCCTCTTTCCCAAGGACGCCCTCCAGGCCGCCTTTGCCAAGGAGCAGGAGATCACCCCTGTGCTTGTGGACATCCTGAGCAAGGCAGGGGCCGACATTGAAGGCCTGGCCAAGCGTCAGGATGACAACGGTTTTCTCTATGCCATGTTCCTCCTGGCCCAGTTTCGTGAGCAGCAGGGCCTTGCGCCCCTTATTGCTTTCTTTTCAAACCCGGGCCAGTCCGCCATTACCCTCACCGGCGACGTGGTCACCGAAAATCTGGGCCAACTCCTGGCTGGAACGAGCGGTAATGACATCAGGCCAATCCAGGCAATGATTGAAAACAGCACCATCGACCCCTTTGTCAGGGGGGCCGGACTGGAGGCCCTCCTCTGCCTGGTGGCCTGGGGTGAGACAAGTCCCAGGGGAGTGATTACCTATTTTGCCGAACTCCTGGAGAGCAAACTGGAACGACAGCCCTGCCATGCCTGGAACTATCTGAGCGAGGCCATCTGCCGCCTCTGCGGCCCGGAGTTCATTGAACCCCTGAAAAAGGCCTATGACCAAGGGCTGATCAGCCCCCTCTATATGAAGGTGGATGAGGCGGAAAAAATGCTGAACCGGCCCACCAGGGAGAACCGGGCCGACCTGGAAGACGATACCGGCCTGCGGGCCATCACCAATGTGGTGGCTGAGATGGAAGGATGGGCCTGTTTTCGACCCCAGGAAGAACGCATCCATCACCAGGGTATAAAACAAACCACCAGCACCCCTAAAAAGACCGGACGCAATGAGCCCTGCCCCTGCGGCAGCGGCAAGAAGTATAAGAAATGCTGCCTGGGCATATGAGGTTCGGGTGGATCAAGCCGAAAAAGAGAAAGCCACGGAATCACACGGAAGATTTTTTTCTTAAAATCGCTTCAGATTGTTACGACCTTTGTGGTGAAACTTCCCTTCCGGGTGATTCCCTGGCCACAAAAAATTCTTTCTAAAACCCTACTTCCCAGCTCACCCCCGCATCTTGGGCGCCAGGTTCCTCTTTCTGGTATGCCTGGCAATGCGGGCCATCTTTCTGAGAATCCAGCCATACTGGAGGCGGCCATAGAGGGATAATTTTTCTGTGCCCTTATAAGCGGCAAAGAAAAAGCGGCGGTCCTTTTCGTCAAAGAGGCTGGCCGGCAGGGTGAAGAAAAACTCGGCCAGGGCCTTGATGGGCCAGCGAAAACGCTGGAGGGGGTTGGTATCCACCCTCTGCAGATCAAAAAGGGCCACCTGGGGCTCTTCTTGGTCAAGCCCGTCCAAGAGCACATGGGTGGCATTAAAATCCTTCTGATTGCAGCCGGCCCCATGCATGGCCCGGGCATAGCGGGCCACGGCCTTGAGAATATTTTTTTTGCGGGCTGCATTTCGCGGACCTTGCAGTCTCCCAGGCTGGTTCAAGACCAGCTCCTCTAGATCGATAAAGGGCGAAAAATCCCTGGTGATGAGAAAGGAGCGCACCAGGCCGTCGCCATCCCTTGCCATGCCTGCACCAATGGCCACGGCCGTGGCCAGGCCGCGCCTGCGAAAATCGCAGTAATTGGCAAACTCCTTGAGCCCCTCGCTTTGCGCTGGGGAAGCGTCATTTTGCTCATGCTTCTTGATAAAGAGCACCACCTGTCTCCCCGGAGCGCCAGGGTCGGGCATTTCCACCCTACGGATCTCCAAACCAGGCCGTTCCTTAATCACCTCACCGCCGCGGCATTGCCAGATGGCCTGGAAATCGCTGAGGCCGGCCCCCTCTAAAAAGGCAAGCCACTGTTGATTAGCCCGGAGGACCAGATCCGCAGAGGAGACAAGCTCCTGGACCTCAATCATGGCCCGGTAATCTTCCACCGCCTTGGCCATCATCCCCTCTCCTTGCCCTTGGCAATCTTCTCAAGAATATCGACCACCAGCCGGGGGCGGTTACCAAGATCGTTCTGCTCACTATAGGCCAATGCGTTTTCCTGCCATTGCCGGCGCCAAGGGGAGCCAATCATCCCGGCCAAGGCCGTGTCCATCTCCTCCTGACGAAAGGGGGCACAGCCCACCACTTGACCGCTGTCAGCCTGCAGCACATGCTCGCTATAACCACAGGTCTCGGTGGCCAGCACCGGCACCCCGGCCACCAGGGCCTCGACAATGGCGTTACCGGTATTTTCGGTGAGGGAGGGCTGGAGCAGGAAATCAGCCCCGGCCAGAAAACGGGGCACGTCATCGCGCCCCCCAAGAAAACGAACCTGTTCGCCGATACCAAGCCTGACAGCAAGCTTCTGATACGGCCCCTCCTTGCCCCTACCGATGACATGGAGAAAGCTGCGCCTACGCATTTCCTCAGGCAGGGCGGCCAGGGCGCGAATGGAGCGCTCCACCCCCTTGGTGTGGAAATTGGAACCGATCATGAGCAGGAGGATATCCCTGTCCTGCAGACCCAGCTCCTGACGGAGCTGGCAACGGTTCTCCGGACTGAGCTGGCTGCGGATGGCCTCGACATCCACCCCGGGCGGGCCATAATAAAAACGCTGACCAGGGGTGTTATAGACGGCCTGGTAGTTTCGCTTCTCCTGGCTGGCAAGGTAGATGATATTGGTGTCTGATCCGGGACCAAAGACCGCATCCTCAAAGGCGGCCAGCACCCGATAGCGGGGGGTGAGTCTAGACAGAAAGCTGCGCTGGCGGGCAATGCGCGCCTTATAGCAGACATCAGCGGCGTAATAGACATCAAGGTCCGGCATCTGATTAAAGCCCACCAGCAGATCATGATTCCTCCCTACGAGTGCGGCCAACAGATTCTGATGAAAGGCAGTGGCCCGGCCATGGTTTGTACGGCCCTCTCCCCTGACAAGATGAATCTCCAGCCCTGCCGCCCTCTCTCCCTGCCAGCTCATGGTGTAGACCTGGATGGCATGGCCACGGGCCAGGCATTCCCGGCTGATCGCCATAAAATCGCGCTCCAGGCCGCCAAAGGGGAAGTAGTTAAAGAGACAAAAGGCAAAATTCATGGGGTTATTTACTCCAGGGGGACAAGCTCCTCAAGAACCGCAGTGAGGCTTTCAGAAAGTTTGGACAAAACCGGCCACCGAGATGGGCCAGGCTTTTTTATGCTTCAAGCCCAAAAAGAAGCTAAAAATTCTTAAAAAACCGATCGTCGCCTATCTCCTGAAATTTTATATAACCCTGCTGAATCATAAAGTCGTCGATGACAGCCAGATTTTCGGCAAAGACCTCCACCTGAAGCAGGCAATTATTACCTGTGAGCAACTTCCCCATACCTTGCAGGGCATTGAGTTCATGACCTTCAACATCCATCTTTATATAGATTTTTCGTCCCTCATAATGAAAGCCATCATCAAAACGAGCTATGTGGATGGTAGTCGTTTGATAATCCTTACCCTTAGTGGCAGAAGGCGCTGTCTTTTCAACACGCGACTTTCCAGTACTGCTCCCCTGCTGCTGAAGAAACTCAACTACCCCTGTCTCATCACTTAAACCGATATCGTGTACCTCAATGAGATTAACGAAATTATTCAAAAGAATATTGGCCCGAAACTGATAATTATTGCGCAGATCAGGCTCAAAGGACAAAATTTTTGCAACCTTGCCGGTTTTAGCGGCCAGCAACGAATAGAGGCCGATATTGGCTCCGACATCAACGAACATATCAAAATCATTTTTCTTTAGCGAAGCGGTAAAATGGACAAGCTGGTGTTCTTCATAGGGCTCTTTAATAATCAAACGCCTATCGATATAATTCGCATAGTTAAGCAGGAGGACAAGACCAAGCCGCTTATAGACTTTTAAGCTGCTCCTGGTGCCGTAATTTCGGTAAATAATTTTGCGAATCTTCTTTTCAAATTTAATCATAAAATACCATTCTAATGAATCTTGACCGCTGGTCGTCCGGATGACCATTACTATTACCGCTTTACTTACTGTAATAGTTGCCTGATAGCCAGCCCATCCCGTCAAAAAAACTGAAATAATACGCCTTTAGGACCGCAAGCTCCCTGAGCAAACCTCTTTCTACCTTGCCCTGCCCGGCCCTCTATAATATATAGCTGTGTTGAGTCGCTTGTCGATTCAAACGAAACTTATGCCCTTGTGGTATATAGCTGAGTTGGGTCGCCTGTCGCCCCATACCGATAAGCAAGTCCGCGAGACATCGAGACCTATGCGCCCCGCAGGAGGTAAGCGGAGACTTCGAGTACCCTTGTGGTCTATAACGATAAATGCTTCTGCCCGGAGAAAGAAAATTAGCCGCCAACCTGCCCATATCTGCCACAAGATTTCCACTCGACTGGCCCTCCTGCTCTATCAAGGGCTCTGGCATATTGTCCTGCCCTGTCTACGCCTGAGTAATCGGCTCCGCATCGGCTTTGATCAACGGACCCTGAAGACACCTCCTCCCCGGGCAGATCTCTGGATCCAGGCCGCCTCAGTGGGAGAGGCCTATCTGGCCTGGGAACTTGTCAAGACGCTTCAGCTCCCAGGGCAAACCACCATCCTCCTTACCACCATCACCAGTCAGGGACTCGACATCCTCCGAAAAATAGCCCAGGAGGATCTCGGCCCCACAAAAAAGGTTATCACGGCCTACTTCCCCTTTGACCAGCCCTCTATTATGGCCAGGGCCCTGAGCTGTATAGCACCCCAGGCCATGATCCTTCTGGAAAGCGAACTCTGGCCCGGCCTGATGGCTGCCTGCAAGGAGCAAGGTGTCAAACTGCTGGTGGTTAACGGCCGCATGACCCAGCGCAGCCTGAACCGCTACCTACGCTGGCCCACGATCTGGAGAGAGCTCAGGCCCCAGGCCGTACTGGCCATGTCCGAGGCCGACGGCAGCCGCTTTGCCGCTCTCTTCGGTGATGATATCGTCACCACCATGGCCAACATCAAGTTTGACCGGATCCAACCCCAGGAAGAAGGGCCCTCCCCAGAGAGCAACCCCCTTCTCTGGATAATCAATGGTGAAGATGCGTTTCTTGTTCTGGGATCCGTGCGCCAGGAGGAGGAGGGAGAGATTGCTCAGCTTCTGGCCTCTCTCTGCACACAAAACAGCCATGTCATTATCGGTCTTTTCCCGCGCCACATGCACCGCCTGTCCCATTGGCAAAAAGAGCTAAATTACCTCAACCTGCCCTGGAAGCTGCGCTCACAATGCTCTACCAAGACGCAACCCGGCACCATCATCCTCTGGGACACCATGGGCGAACTTGGACTGGCCTATGACCTGGCCCGCACCGCCTTTGTCGGCGGCAGCCTGGCGCCGGTGGGCGGCCAGAACTTCCTGGAACCCCTAAGCTGTGGAATCAGGCCGGTGATCGGCCCCCATTGGACAAATTTTGCCTGGATCGGCAGGGAGATCATCGACCAGGGCCTGGTCCATGAGACCCAAGACTGGCAGGGGGTGGTTCAATATCTTCAAGAACAGGTGCAGATACTCCCTGAACGCCAGCAGACAAAAGATGCATTACAGGCCTTTGTTCGCAACCGTCAGGGCGGCACCATGGTGGCATGTCAAAAAATTAATGAGATGCTCCAATAAAAGCAATGGGGTATTTTCTGACGAAAATGGTATGTTGGCAGCGTTACCATGCAATAGCATATTTAACCATCTCACCCATAGTACAATCACAGTATGACTGCTCTACCCAAATATTACGGCATTATCCCAACACGCTACGCCTCCTCCCGCTTTAAGGGGAAACCCTTGGCGCCCATCCTCGGCAAGCCCATGATCTGGCATGTCTACACCCGGGCCCGGCAATGTTCTGAGCTGGAAAAGGTGGTACTGGCCACGGACGACGACCGCATCTTTGCCGCAGCCCAGGAACTCGACATACCCGTGCTGATGACCAGCACGGAACACACCTGCGGCACGGAACGGGTCCTGGAGGCAGCCAGAAAACTAAAAATCCCGGCTGATGGGGTTATATTGAATATCCAGGGAGACGAACCAGCCCTGGAGCCGGAAATGCTCAGTGAGCTCCTTGGCCCCTTTACCGATCCTGAGGTTCAGGTCGCCACCCTGGCCCATGAAATTACCGCTGAGCAGGCCCAGGACCCAGACCTGGTCAAGGTGGTGCTGTCCACTGACAACAAAGCCCTCTACTTCTCACGCTCCCCCATCCCCTACCCCCGCGATGGCAAGACCGGTCCCTACTTGGGCCACATCGGTCTCTACGGTTTTCGTATGAAGACCCTGGAAGAGTTTGTTGCCCTTAAAAAAGGGGCCTTGGAGCAACGGGAAAAACTCGAGCAACTCCGCCTCCTTGAAAATGGCTTTACCATTCAGGTGGTGCAGACCACCCATAAGGGCTACGGGGTGGATCGACCGGCAGATATTGCTATTGTTGAGGGAATTATTCTTTCTAAAAAATCTTAGTTTTCTGGGCCATCAACGGACAGCCTTTTCTTAAAAAGATACGTTAAAAATTAGCTCTCAA
>JAUVQZ010000116.1 GCA_030597865.1 Pseudomonadota bacterium
CAATAAGGCCATTGTCGGCGCCAATGCCTTTGCCCATGAGTCTGGCATTCATCAGGACGGTATGCTGAAGGAACGCACCACCTATGAGATTATGAATCCTGCTGATGTGGGTCTGGCCGCAGGGAATCTTGTCCTGGGTAAACATTCCGGTCGCCATGCCCTGAAGGATCGTATCTCCTCCCTGGGCTATGATGATTTAAGCGATGATGACCTGCAGCGCGTCTTCAGCCGTTTCAAGGATCTTGCTGATCTCAAGAAGGATATCTTTGATGAGGACATTGAGGCCATTTTGATGGATGAGGTCCTGCGTATTCCAAACACCTATGAGCTTGTCTCCCTGGGCGCCATGAGCGGTAATCACACCATTCCCACCACCGGCATCAAGATCCTCGTCCATGGCGAGGAACGCCAGGGTGCTGGCTTGGGAGTCGGTCCCATTGACGCCGCCTTTAAGACCATTGCCGGATTAACGGGCACCACCTGCAAGCTCCTCTATTTTGCGGTGAGTTCCATCACCGGCGGTACGGATGCCCAGGGTGAGGTTATGGTCCGCCTTGAGGATGATGGCAAGATTATCGTGGGCCAGGGGGCTGACCCTGATATCGTTACGGCGGCGGCCAAGGCCTATATGAATGGCTTGAATCGAGCCGCCTATTTGAAGATGAAAAAAGATAATTAATCGCCCTTCTTTTAACGGAGGCGGGCAGTGAACAAAGGGGCATCCTTCACGGGTTTGCCCCTTCATTATTATGGTCCCTTATTGACTGAGTTTGGCGTGATTTCACAAGGAAGCTCCATGCTTTTCATATTAGATATTAGATATACCTAGAGGAAGTTGAAGATGAGGAAAGAAGGATATAATGTAGCTATTGCGGGTGCAACCGGTGCAGTTGGCGGTGCCATGCTTGATGTTCTTGCCAGACGTGATTTTCCCATAAAGGAGCTCCGCCTCCTGGCCTCGGAGCGTTCTATTGGCAAGGTTCTCCAGTTCAAGGGGAAGGATATTAAAGTTCAGCTCCTTGACGACAACGCCTTTGAGGGTATTGATAAAGCCCTCTTTTCCGCCGGGGCCCAGAGATCCCTGGATTTTGCCCCTGCTGCTGCCAGGGCAGGGGCCGTTGTCGTGGACAACTCCAGCGCCTTTCGCATGGACCCCAAAATCCCCCTGGTGGTGCCTGAGGTTAATCCCCAGGCCATTAATGATTATAAGGACCAGGGCATCATTGCCAACCCCAACTGTTCCACCATCCAGATGCTGGTCGCCCTCAAGCCCATTCTCGACAAGGTCGGCATTAAGCGCATCGTGGTTTCGACCTACCAGGCCGTATCCGGCACCGGCAACCCTGCCATTGATGAACTGCGGGCCCAGGTCAAGTCCTATGCGGCAGGTGAAAGGCTTGAGGCTGAAGTCTATCCCCACCAGATTGCCTTTAACTGCCTGCCCCATATCGATTCCTTCCTCGACAACGGCTACACCAAGGAAGAGATGAAGATGGTTAATGAGACCAGAAAGATCTTTGAGGATAATAGCATCGGCGTCACGGCCACCACTGTTCGTGTCCCGGTTGTCTACGGCCACTCCGAGGCGGTTAATATTGAGACCAAGGGCAAGATTACCGCCCAAGAGGTAAAGGATCTCATGAAGACGGCCGCAGGCGTTAAGCTTGTCGATAATCCCGCCAACAACGAATACCCCCTGGCCCTGGATTGTGAGGGCAAGTTTGAGACCCTGGTGGGCCGTATCCGTGAGGATGAGTCCATTGAAAACGGTATCAATATGTGGATCGTCTCGGATAATATCTTGAAGGGCGCGGCCCTAAACGCCGTCCAGATTGCCGAGGTCCTGATTAAAGAGCACATCTCTTAACACAGTTAAACTGTGTATCAATGAATGGACTCTGTTCAGTACCCCCTTGAGGGGTATAAGTGCCTTAACAATAGTTGCACGTTTGTTGTTTCAAGAGACTTTTTTTAATTTCTTGCACCTCTGACATACACAAGATTTCTAAGGCACTAAAAGATGCGCATTATCAGTGGCAAATCCCGGGGCCGTAAGCTCCGTACCCCTAAAGAGATCAGGGGTAAGACCCCCCTGATAAGGCCCACTTCAGACAGGGCCCGGGAGTCACTGTTTAATATTATCGGCCAGCAGATCGTCGGCGCCAAGGTTCTTGACCTGTTCGCCGGCACTGGCGCCCTGGGGCTTGAGGCCCTAAGCAGGGGGGCGGAGCAGGCTGTTTTTGTTGATGATTCACCATACGCCTGCTCCCTCATTGCCGAAAATTGCCAGCTCTGTCAGCAGGAGGATTCAACACATATCCTGCGCAGAAATTTGCGAAAATCACCGGTTTTTCTCAAGAAATTGGTTGAAGAAGGGTCCTTTGATTTTATTTTCATGGATCCGCCCTATGGCCAGGGTTTTATCCGCAACATCCTCTATTTTTTCGGCAAAGAGGCATGGATTCTTAACGAGCATGGTATGATCATTGTTGAAGAGGTACATGACGCCAACCTGCCTGAGGAAAGCCAGGGGCTTGTTCTGCATGACTGTCGGCTCTATGGAAAAACAGGATTTTGGTTCTATAAAAGGGGGTAGGGGGTATGGCTGAAGAGAAGAGTTACGAACCCTTTGTTCAGGATAAGGTCTCTGAAAAAATTGCTGTCTATCCTGGCACCTTTGATCCCATCACCATGGGCCATATCGATATTGTCAACAGATCACTGGAGATCTTTGACAAGGTCATCATTGTCATAGCCATTAATCCAACGAAATCAGCGCTCTTTTCCCTTGAAGATCGTTTACAGATGATCCAGGACTGTTTTCCGGCTGACGAGAAGAGGATTTCCGTCGATCATGCTGACGGCCTGCTGGTCGATTATGCCTATAAGAGAGGCGCAACCGCCATTGTTCGAGGCCTGCGCGCTGTTTCAGATTTTGAGTACGAGTTCCAGCTCGCCCTCATGAACAGACGTATAGAAAAAGAGGTTGAAACCGTCTTTCTGATGACCGGTCTGCGCTGGATCTACATCAGTTCGTCGATCATCAAGGATGTCGCCCGCCACGGTGGTGACACCAGCGGCCTGGTCCCTGACCATGTCTGCGAGAATCTCCGCCAGAAATTCATGACGTGAACGATGTCGTTATAGAAAAACTGGTGGTGGGAGGCAGGGGCCTCGGTCGTCTGGCAGACGGCATGGTGGTTCTTGGTCCCTATGTTATTCCCGGTGAAAGGGTCCGTGTCCAGGCGGTAAAAAAGAAGAAGACCTTCCAAGAGGCCCTCTTGCAAGAGGTCCTGCAACCATCCCCGGATCGTATCAGCCCGCCCTGTCCTTATTTTGGCCAATGTGGCGGTTGCCATTTTCAGCATATCTCCAGCAGTGGTCAGGATGTCCTTAAAAAGGATATCTTTTCCGACGAGTTTCAGCGCAGCGGCCTGCGCTTCGACACATCGCGTATCTGCTATTTCTCCTCTCCACTCACCCTTGGCTATCGTCAGCGCATTCGCCTCCATGTTCATGATGGCCAGATGGGCTTCTATCAACAACAGAGCCATCGCCTGCTGGAGATTGACCAATGTCTGCTGGCCCGCCAGGAGATCAATACCGTTCTCCACCAGTTAGCCGGCAATGACCACTGGTTAAAGGTGGCCGAGCATGTGGACGAGGTGGAGGTTCATGTCAATCCCGCTGACGGTGGGTGTTTTCTTATTATCCATTTCAACCGTAAGCCCCGCCCCCGTGACCTTACATATATGCAGGACCTTGTCGCCGGTCTCCCAGGCCTGTGCTCTCTACTGGTGAAAACAGTTGATGGGGCCCTTTATGCTTCCCTTCCTGATAAAACAGCTCAGATCAGCTATGGATTACGTCTGCAGGATGGCAGGGGTGTGGATATCGATCTGGAGCCGGGTGGGTTTTGCCAGGTTAATGAGGGGCAGAACCAGCGCATGGTCGATCAGGTGCTGTCCTGGCTTGACCATGGGCCGCGAGGTCCCTTGCTTGATCTTTTTTGCGGGGTGGGTAATTTCTCCCTGCCCTTGGCCTCCAGCGGATTTACCATAACAGGCATTGACCAGCAGCGTTCAGCCATCCGCTCTGCCTGGAAAAACAGTGAGAAGAATAATCTCAGCGGTGATTTTAGGCGTTGTTCAGCCCAGAAGGGCCTGGAGCTGCTGGTCAAAGAGGGGCAAAAATTCGACTATGTACTTCTTGATCCGCCCCGGGCCGGATTCAAGGAGGGCAGTGCAATTTTACCTGAACTGCAGGCCTCCAAGATCATCTATATCTCCTGTGATCAGGCCACCCTGTTCCGTGATCTTAAGGCGATATGTGGTGGCGGCTACGAGATATCGGCCATAACCCTGGTCGATCAATTTTGTCAGAGTCACCATTTAGAATCCATGGTCCTCATGACAAGGGTTTAGGGCTTTATTGCTCATTTCCTGTTCTGAAAAACAAGAAACTGAGCTGTCTGTTTTGTCCAAAAAACGTGGGTATACGGTTAAGGCACTTATACCCCTCAAGGGGGTACTGAAATGAGTCCTAAAAAGCTCTAAGTCCACTTCCACTTTAGTGGGTTAGGGCTTTAATCTTGGTGTATTTCTTCCACCAACCTCTCGAGAATTATCTCCCGATTATTTACCTGCTGATTGAGAATGACAACCACGGCCGGGGCGTGCTGATCTAGACCGAGATACCCGGCATAGGAGTAAACACCTGTCATGGTTCCCGACTTAAGCAGCCAGTTTTTATGGAGGGGGAGGAGCTGGTGGTACGGCCTGAAGTCCTGTAAAAAATCAAGCATGGCTGCGGCGGTAATCTGGTTGCCACGGTTGAGACCGGCACCGTCAACAATGGCAATATCCCCCCTGGTCAGCCCTTTACTGTGCGCAAAAAAAGTCATTGCCTGGCGAGCCTTGTGCCAGGTGGCAGGTGGCCCGAATTTTTCGTGTCCCATGGCCAGAAAGAGCTGGTTTGCCATGAAATTATTGGAGTAGAGGAGCATGGCAGGCAGAAGCTCAAGTATGGGCTTGGAGTAGTGGATATAAAAGAGTCCGGCATGGGGCGGGGTTTTACGAACTTTATAGCTGCCAAGCATCCTGATGCCTTCTTGGTCAAAAATTGCCTTAAAGGTTTCTGCGGCCAGGCGTTGGGTTTGGCCGCTATCCAGGGACACATTGATCCTATGCAGTCCTGGTTCCAGGTCAGCGCCCAGCTCCAGCATCAGGGGGATGGTGGGGGTCTGCTCCTCGCCGGAGGTGATGCGACCGTCTGCCGATATCTCGATATTAATGGTGTTGAAATTAACGCCCAGGGCGGAAAGGGGCGTATCGTATGGGTTGTTTGTGGAGCTCTCTGAGATAGTTTTTACCTCCAGCCCATAGAGGCTGTCATCTATATAGAGATGACGAAACTGCCTAAGGCCATTTTTCTTGAGCGCCCCGGCAATCTGGACAATCTCTTCAGAGATAAGCAGGGGATCGCCCTGGCCTTTGATCCACAGGTCAATACCAGGGGTGATATAAAAATAGGTGGGGAAGCGATACTCCTCTCCCAGGATTTCCAGGCTTGCCAATGAGGTGATGATCTTAACGATGGAGGCCGGGGTATAGAGCTCCTGGGGGCGCAGCTGGTTAATGACCTGGCCGGTATGGTGGACAGTCAGATAGGCGCCCCCCTCCACAAGAGAAGACGCCGTCTCTCCACGGGCATGGAGTGTAGAAAGAGAGAGGTGGACGATAAGAAAGGTAAAAAAAAGTGTTCTCATTGATATTGACACAAAAAAGGGATGCGGTCCCATGGACCGCATCCCTTTTTTGTTTAATTGAGTTGGGGGGTCAGTCCATCAAACCTTGGGAAGATTCTTGATGGCATTGGTAATATCTTCTTCCGGATAGTCATAGTTATGGAGATCACCGGCGTAGAACTTGTCATAGCTGGACAGGTCAAGCATGCCATGGCCGGAAAAGTTAAAGAGAATGGTTTTAGGATCATTAAGATCCTGGCTGGCCTCGATAATGGCGGCCCTGATGGCATGACAGGTCTCAGGGGCCGGGATAATCCCCTCGGTCTGGGCAAAGAGACGGCCAGCCTCAAAGCACTCTAACTGGTGAACAGAAATGGGTTCAAGTATTTTCTCGCGGACCATGGCAGAAAGGATGGGTGACATGCCGTGGTAGCGCAGACCACCGGCATGGATACCTGGTGGAATGAAATCATGGCCCAGGGTGTACATATAAAGCAGGGGGGTCTGCTTGGCAACATCACCAAAATCATAGGCATAGGTACCCCTGGTTAAGGTGGGGCAGGAGGCAGGCTCAACACCGACAAAGCGGATCTTCTTGCCCTCCAGGTAATCGGTGATAAAGGGAGACATGATCCCGGCGGCATTAGAGCCACCACCGCAACAACCAATAACCACATCCGGATACTCGCCGATCTTTTCCAGCTGTTTCTTGGCCTCCAGGCCAATGATGGACTGGTGGAGGATGACATGGTTAAGAACGGAGCCAAGGCCGTACTTGGTGTCTTCCCGGCCCATGGCATCTTCAATGGCCTCACTGATGGCAATCCCCAAGGAACCGGCGGTGTCAGGATATTCCTTCCGGATCTGGCGACCGATTGCCGTGTCATTGCTGGGGCTGGCAACGATTTCAGCGCCATAGGTGTTCATCATGGATTTACGGTATGGTTTCTGGTCAAAGGAGACTCGCACCATGTATACCTTGCATTCCAGACCAAACTTATGGGCGGCAAAGGCCAGCGCGGAACCCCACTGGCCGGCACCGGTCTCAGTGGACATCCTTTTTACCCCTTCACGCTTATTATAGTAGGCCTGGGCCACGGCACTGTTGGTCTTATGGCTTCCGGAAGGAGAGACACCCTCATATTTAAAGTAAATTTTTGCCTTTGTGCCCAGGGCCTTTTCAAGGTTGTCGGCACGGATCAGGGGGGCAGGGCGCCAGATATGCAAGACCTCTTGGACCTCCTGCGGAATATCAATCCAGCGCTGGTCACTCATCTCCTGTTCAAGAAGGCCCATTGGGAAAATATGGGCCAGCTTTTCCGGCCCCATGGGCTCCTTGGTCAATGGATCAAGGGGAGGGGCAATGCCGTTGGGGATATCAGGCATGACGTTATACCATTGGGTCGGCATCTCGCTCTCTTCAAGAAGAATCTTCTTCATGGTTCTCTCCGATAAAATAAGTCATGGGGACAGGAAAAAATAACAGGCTGCGACAGCAGGCAAAACTAGGTAAACGTACCCCCTTCTTTTTCCCCTGTCAAAGGTAATAGCGTATGATTACAGACAATTCCCCCCTGGCAAACTGCCTTATTCCCGCGTTGACAAAGGAGCTGCGCTGTTTTATGTTGAACGGTTCGTAAAATAAGCCGTTTATCTTCAGCCCCTTGGCCAAATGAATATACAGACAATCATAAACGATAGCCTTGCAGGCTCCCTGGCCGCCCAGGAAAATTTTGTTTCTCAAAGCAGTGAAGCCTTGATAACCGCCGTAAATCTGGTGGTTGAATGTTTCGAAAGGGGAGGCAAGCTTCTTCTTTTCGGCAATGGCGGCAGCGCCGCTGATGCCCAGCACCTGGCCGCCGAATTCGTTAATCGTTTTCTCATCAATCGCCGGCCATTAGCCGCCCTGGCCCTCACCACTGACACCTCCATCTTGACCAGTGTCGGCAATGATTTCTCCTATGATGACATCTTTGCCAAGCAGATCTCTGCCCTGGGCAAAAGGGAAGATCTTGCCCTTGGTATCTCCACCAGTGGCAATTCGGCAAATGTCATTGCCGCCTTTGGTGAGGCCAAGGAGATCGGCATGAAAACCGTGGCCTTGACCGGCTGTAATGGTGGCAAGATACGGGGAAATGTCGACCTGCTCCTTAATGTGCCCTCTGACCACACCCCCCATATCCAGGAGACCCATATCTGGATTGAGCACATGATCTGTCAGCTGGCGGATGAAAAGATGTTTGGAAGCCTGGCATGAGCTATCCTGAGCCCCTTAACTTCGAAAAACTAAACACCTATTCTGTCCATGACCGCTTCAGCAAGGTCACCGTGGATAATTTTGCCAAACCCCTGCGGCCAGGCGCCAGTTTGTTAGATTTTATAAGCAGCTTGCCCCAGCAGTTTGCCGGTGTTGATTTCCCTGAACTGATCAGGGCCCTGGCCCTCTGTTACGAGGGACAAAAACCGATTATCATGGGTATGGGTGCCCATGTCATCAAGGTGGGCCTTAACCCCATCATCATTGACCTCATGGAAAGGGGGGTGGTTACCGCCATTGCCTTAAACGGGGCCGGCATTATCCATGATACGGAAATAGCCATGGTCGGCCGCACCTCCGAGGATGTCGGCCAGGTGCTTGGCGCCGGTGAGTTTGGCGCAGCCAAGGAAACCGGTGAGGTGGTGAATGTTGCCATCGGCCAAGGGGCAAAGGACAATCTTGGCCTGGGCCAGGCCATGGGCCAATATCTGCTGGAAAAGGAGTTTCCCTTTAATCATATGAGCCTGCTGGCCTCAGCCCATCGCCTGGGGGTGCCAATAACCGTCCATGTTGCCATGGGAACGGATATTGTCCATATCCATCCCTCTGCCTCTGGGGCGGATATAGGCCAGACAAGCCACCATGATTTTAAAATCTTTTGCCGCCTTGTTTCTGATCTTGAAGGGGGGGCATATCTCAATATCGGTTCAGCAGTATTGCTGCCCGAGGTATTTCTTAAGGCCCTCACCGTGACCCGTAATCTCGGCTTTACGGTGAACCATTTTACCACGGCGAATTTTGACTTTATCCGCCATTACCGCACTATGACCAATGTCG
>JAUVQZ010000154.1 GCA_030597865.1 Pseudomonadota bacterium
CGGCAATATCCTTAAAGATATGGCCGAGATGATCGACTGCCTTAAGGATATGATTGGAACCATCCACGGGCACCAGGATTTTCCGGGAGTCCACATGGCCATCCACCATCCAGACCGGCATATCCCAGCATTTCTCCAGAACCGATTTAGTGACACTGCCCATGATAAGGGCATGGAGGCGACCGATACCGCGGCGCCCCACCAGTAGGGCGTCATAATAGCCAGATTTGGCAAGCTTGACCAGGTCGGCGGCCACCCCCATCCGAGACAACTCCACTGAGGTTGTCACCTGATCCTTGGCAAAGCCGTGCCGAATCAGATGATGGACGGCTCGTTTCAGGTGGGCCTTGGCGGCCACGAACTGCTTTTTAGTGGCGGAGGACATGATACTCTTCCTATCCTCCTCATCAAGCCAGTCACCCCCCACCGGCTGTTGGCCGGTGGGCACAATACAGACGAGATGCATAAAAACGTTCTCTGCCCCCTCAAACATCTGGCCCAGATAATGGACCTCATTGAGAGAACAAAAAGAGCCGTCCACTGCCGCCAATATCTTCTTTTCCATGAGAAGCTCCGTCGTTAAACCCATGGCAACCACCGTACAACAATATCCCCTCGCCGATATTTTAGTGTAGTGAAAGACAAGGGCCGAGGTCAACCAGAATTAGTCGACCAAGCAGATGAAAAACCTTCTTTATTTCCGACAGTTACACTCCCCCCTCTTCACCATAATCGTTAAAGACAAGATCTGGGCGCTGCCATGGTCAAGGTCCATCTCAGCCAGCACCTGGGAAGCCTGGCAGGGGGCCTGGTTTTTCCGCCAAACTCTGCCGCCTGATTTCCGCGGAGCGGCAGAGAACCCCAACCTCCCCATCCACATAATCAAAGACCATGGCCTTTTTATCAGGGACCGGACGCAGGATGCGGCCCACCACCTGCAGCAATCTGCCGCTGAATTTTATGGGGGTGGTGAGAAAGAGGCTGGCAAGCCCAGGACAGTCAAAGCCTTCACCGATGAGCTGTAGCGTGGAGATGAGAATCTGCAATCCACCGTTATGGACCTCCTCCACAATGGCGCTGCGCTCCTCGGAAGATGTACGGCCGGTGAGGACCTTGGCATGGACATGGCGTTCGGCCAGCATCTCGGCAAGGAGCTGACAATGGGCGACCCGGTCACTGACCACCAGGATCCCGGCCCCGCCCTTGCGGCTCTGGGCCACGACATCGTCGACAATCTGACTGTTTCTATGCTCATCAGAAGTCAGGGCCTTCATAAGATCCTGATAATTATCGCGAAAACGGAAGGTAAAGGAGGTGGCTTGCTGGATAAGCTCTGGCCTGAGCACCGCGCCCACAGCGGCAAGTTCATCCTTATCCACCCGGTGCACCAGGTCGCCCAGGAAGATATTGATCAGCTTTGACATGCCGTCACGGCGAAAGGCGGTGGCCGACAGACCAAACATGTACGTACAGTCAAAGGCGGTGACCACATCGGTGAAAAGAGAGGCCGGCACCCGATGACACTCATCCACGCAGAGCTGGCCAAAATGGCCGCCAAGCTCGGCAAGCCTGTTGCGGGCCGTATTGACTATGGCCACGGATATGGGGGCAATATCAAAATGCCCATCGCCAATAAGACCTGGCTCAAGGCCAAGAAACTGCTTAATCCTCTCCTGCCACTGGTAGAGGAGCTCCTTATTATGGACGATGATCAGGGTGGGCTGGCGCCGCTGGGCAATAATGGCCAGGGCCATGATCGTCTTGCCGGAGCCGGTGCCCGATTCCAGGACGCCGAACTGACGCCCCACCACGGCCTCAACCGCCTCCTGCTGGTAAGGACGCAGGCTGGCTGAAAACTCAAAATCCACCCCTGGGCAACTCTGCCTTCTGTCGACAACCTGGGGATCCACCCCGTCAACCTGGCGGATTAGCCGGATGGCCCCCTTGGCAAAGCCGCGCGGAAAACAAAGACCCTTCTTGGTCTTTGAATAAAAGGTGAGCTTGGGCTTGAGCCTCTTCCCCACCCAGCGCCCATACTTGACAGCATCCACATACTTGGGGTTATCAATGGTGAGTTCTTTGATGATAGCGGCCACTGCGGCCTTACCGGCATCCTTAAGAAGACAATCTCGGGAGACAGTGAGTGTGGTCGGCAATTCTGATATTTGAGAGACAGGCACGATTAATACGCCTACGTAATGAGCTTGATAAAAACGACAGGGCACACACAAAAACATCTATCTGCTTATTGGGTCTACCAATTACTGCCTTGAAATAACATATTTTTTCACCGTTCTATCAGAATCCCCCCTCTACGCCAACTCCCACCACTCTCCTTTCTACCGCGCCGAGCAATTGAAACGACGGGAAATATCCAGTTTGAGATGAACGGATTGCGAACAACCCTTCGACAGGCTCAGGGAACTCTCCTCTTTGGACAACCTCGGGCCGCCGCTCCCTGAGCCTGTCGAAGGGCAATGCCGCCTTTACCGGCGGAGGGTGAATGGTGCCGAAGGCCAGCGAAGTGGGCGAAAAGGGACAAAACAATATTCGCAGCAAGAAAGATAATACAGGGAGCAGACCTCCCCTCAGTAATCCGTGATGGACCTTATATTTTCCTGTAGAGCGCCGGCTGAACATAAGAAAAAAGACCATCGTCACGGCTCACCGTCTCGGAGTGACCGACAAAGAGATAGCCCCCCGGCT
This sequence comes from Pseudomonadota bacterium, assembly GCA_030597865.1. Taxonomy (GTDB): domain Bacteria; phylum Desulfobacterota; class Desulfobulbia; order Desulfobulbales; family SURF-16; genus BM506. The sequence continues at coordinate 2,707 of JAUVQZ010000154.1, forward strand.
CCAGGACGGCATGGAATTTCCGCACCAGATTATCGCGGGTCTCTTTATCAAAATAGATCATGACATTACGGCAAAAAATGATCTGAAACGGCTTTTGAAAGGGGAAGGAGTTCATTAGATTAAAGCGGCGGATGACCACCTCTTTTTTCACCTGCTCCTTAACCGCCATCTCCCCCCCCTGCCTGCGAAAATAACGCTCCTGAAGAATCTTGGGGGCCTGGGCAGCCTTCTCGGCCGGATAGACACCCTTGCGGCCCGCCGCCAAAACCCGCTCTGAGATATCGGTGGCCAGGATGCCCCCGTCCCAATTCTTATAGTCCAGCCCGAAATACTCCTGCATGAGCATGATTAAGGTGTAGGGCTCCTCACAGGTGGAACAGCCGGCACACCAGATGCGCAGATCATTTGAGCGCCTTCTTTTGAGCCTGGCAGTGAGATCCGGCAATAGCGTTTTAGTGAAAAAGTCGAAATGGGCCTTTTCCCGATAGAAAAAGGAGTAGTTGGTGGAGATCCGGTTTATCAGGTTTGAAAAGGCATCTGGAGAAGGGTTATCGATCAGATGCCGATAATAATCACCAAAGGACTTAAAGCCGCTGTTTTGGAGATCCTTTTGCAGACGCCCCACCACCAGGCTCTTTTTCTGCTCAGAGAGATGGATGCCAAAGCGCTGATAGACAAGATCACGCAGGAGCTGGAACTCGTCATCACTGATGGTCATGGGCCGACCTAGAATATTGCCACTCATAAAAAATCCACCACCTTAATTCCCCGCCACATCAAGCTTAACGGTGAAATAGAATGTCGTACCCTTGTCCTTGACACTGTCAAGCCAGATTGTGCCCCCCATCAGGTCAACCAATTTGGCGGCAACGGTCAGGCCGAGACCGGCGCCCTGGTACTTCCGGGTCATATACTCTTCTCCCTGGGTGAAGGAGTCAAAGATTATCCCCTGCTTCTCCGGGGGAATGGCGCAGCCACTGTCCTGGATCGAGATCTGGAGCATGACCGGCCCATCAACAGGGCATTCCTCCAGGGTGACCTCGCAGACAATGCCCCCCTCATCCGTGTATTTGACGGCATTTTCGAGAATATTTGAGACAATCTGCTGCAGAATGACATGATCGCCATGGAGCTTGGCAGGGATATCATCGGCAATCATGCAGGTCAGAGACAACCCCTTCACCTCTGCCTTGGGCTGAAACTGGGCACGGATGGTTTTAAAAACTTTCTGGATATTAAAATCCGTGGGATTGAGATCCTTGGTGCTGGTCTCAACACTGGAGAAGTTTAGGAGCTGGGTGATCAGGACCATCAAACGGTCTGCAGATTTATGAATCAAGGAGAGGTAGTTGTCCTGTTTTTCCGTCAGTTCCGAGGCCTCCAACAGGGCCGTAAAACCCATGATGCCATTCATGGGGGTCCGCAGCTCATGGCTGATGGTATTCATGAAATCAGACTTTGTCTTGCTGGCCACCTCAGCCGCGGCCTTGGCCTTGAGCAATTCCTCCTCGTCACGTTTCCTCTGGGTGATATCCTTCATCAGGCCAACGGCATGCCATCTACCCTTGAGGGAGACGGTAGCCAGGGACAATTCCACCGGAAACTCTTCGCCGTTTTTCCGTAGACCGGCAAGCTCAACGGTGGTGCCCACGGCCTGCCCTGTTCCGGATTTTTGAAAGCGTTGAAAACCTTGCTGAAACATAGCATGGTAGCGCGGCGGAACAATGAGGTCATGGACATCCTGCCCCAGGGCCTCACCATTATTATAGCCGAATATTCTTGCCGCCGCCTCATTCCAAAAGGTGATGTGGCCGTCGCTGTCCATCATGACAATGGCATCGTTGGCCGTGGAGGTGATGGTCCGCAGCTTGTCCTGCTCCTCGCGGCGTTTCAAAGACTCCTGCTCATGGGCCTCTATCTCGGTATGGAGATCGGTGATAAGGCGTCTTTCCCTGAATATGCGCTTCAGCTTGGCCTTGAGCTCATCGCGTTCAAAGGGTTTGGCAATAAAATCGGTGGCGCCGGCGGTGATAACATCGCTGAAGCTGTAGATCTTGCTATGGCCGGAGACAACAATGACATCGGAGTGGCTGTGGTGCTCGCCGATATATTGCAGGAGCTCCATACCATCCATTTCCGGCATCATCATATCGGTGATGACAACGCCATACTCCTGTTGCTGGAGAAACTCAACAGCCTCCTTGCCGTTCATGGCCTGGTCGGTCTGCAGACCAAAAGAATCCATATGGCGCTGCATGAACCGCAAAATCCCCGCATCGTCATCGACCAGAAGAAACCTCTCCGGCCATAAGGATAATTCTTTGTCATCCTGCACCATTACAGACCTCACTCTCCACCACGCTGTTTTTCAAACACCTGCTCTGCATCCTGAGCCCCCAGAATCTCTTTAATCTCCCTGGCCAACACCTTCAGATCCAGGGGTTTATTAAGATAACGCCGAATTCCTGACTCATGAATCCGGGCAGTATCAATGCTCGAACTATAGCCGGAACAGAGAATAACAGGCAGGTCCGATCTTACCGTCAGGATCTCCTGGACAAGCTCCGTGCCCGTCATGCGCGGCATGGTCTGGTCCGTTATCAGCATGTCAAAACCATCAGGACTGGCACGGAAGAGATCCAGGGCATACTGACCATGGGGGGCCGTTGTCACGGTATAGCCCAGCTGCACCAGTCTCTGCTTATACATTTTGAGGAGAGCCTCCTCATCATCCACCACCAGGAGATGGGCCGTACCTGCCAGGTCCAGCTCCGTATCAAACGGCAACTCCGCATCCTGCCCATCCTCTGCGTCCCCTGCAACAGGCAGAAAGACCTTGAAGGTTGTGCCATGGCCAAGGGTGCTTTTCACCCTTATCATGCCACCATGATCTTCGACAATACCATGGACCACGGCAAGTCCCATACCCGTACCCTCGCCAACCCCCTTGGTGGTAAAAAAGGGATCAAAGATCCTCTTCATGACTGTATTACTGATACCGCCACCTGTATCTGTGACGGAAAGACATATAAATCTGCCCGGCGCCACCCCGGGCTGATGGGACACCTCATAATCCTTCAGCTCCACCTCACTGAGACCAATGGTCAACCTGCCCTTTTCCGACATGGCATGGGCGCCATTGACACAGAGGTTGAGAAGGACCTGGTGGATCTGGGTGGAATCAGCCAGGATTTGGGGGCATTGATCGCTGATCGCGGTCCTGATCTCCACACTGCTGGGCACCGTGGCCCTGAGAATACGCACCGTCTCCTTGATAATATGCTGGGCATGAACATGGTGCTTCTCCTCGTTGGACTGACGGCTGAAGGCAAGAATCTGCTTGACCAGCTCCTTGGCCCGATTGCCAGCCAGGAGAATCTGATCAATATCAGCCCGGACAGGGTTGCCCTCTTCCAGTTGGAGCTGGGCCAGTTCACCAAAACCGATGATGGCGGCCAGGATATTGTTAAAGTCATGGGCAATACCGCCGGCCAGGGTGCCCATGGCCTCCATCTTGTGGGCCTGCTGGAGTTTGTGCTCCAGCTCGCCCTTTTCAGCCTCTGCCCCTTTGCGGGCACTGATGTCGCGGACAATGGCAATAAAAAGCGACTCATTCTCCTCCTGAGCCACATACTGCAGAAAAATCTCCACAGGAATGTGGTGGCCATCCTTGTGACAATGCACGGTTTCAAAATTAAGAAATTTCTGCTCACCGCTGACCAGGGGGGCAAGCCTCTGCCGGAATCGCGCCTCGCTGAACTCCGGCTTGATATCCAGAGGAGTCATGGCCAGGAGCTCCTCACCACTGTAGCCAAGCTGCTGGATGGCGCCGTTATTCACATAGAAAAAATCTAGGCTATCCGGCCAAAACATAAAGACCGAGTCCAGGGTCTGGTCCAGGGTATAGAGGAGGCGCTTATATTTCTTATGGGCCTTTTTCCGTTCAAAGATCTCATTATTTAAGGTGTCATTGCTGGTCTGCAGCTCCCTGGTTCTTGTCGCCACCTTCTGCTCCAGCTCTTCCTGCCAGCGGACCTGCTCTTCATCATGCCAGCGCAGGGTGGTGCTGAGCACCTCCATGCTGCGGGCCAGGGAGCCCAGCTCATCGTTTGAATCAACAGCCACCC
>JAUVQZ010000201.1 GCA_030597865.1 Pseudomonadota bacterium
CCCCAAAAACATGCCGATGTTGCCAGAGTGTTGCGGCGCCAAGGCATCTGCTGGCTGGGGAGATATAATATAGCCCTGGGTACTCTTGCGTCCCATGGCCTGATCGAGAAGCTTCTCCGCCTCGGGCAAAACCTTGTCAAAATCAGCCAGATTATCAAGGGCCAGGCGATAGGCCCGCACCACATGGGCCACATAATTACGGCTCCGCATCCGCCCCTCGATCTTTAAAGAACGCACACCGGCCTGGGCGAGATCCGGCAGCGAGCCCATACCGGAGAGATCATTCATGGAAAAATTATAGCCCGCCTCGATTTTACCCTTGGGCCCGGCCATGGTGTAGCGCCGCCGGCAGGGCTGAACACAACGGCCCCGCAGACTACTCTTCCCCCCCAGATAGCTGGAAAAGAGGCAGAGGCCAGAATAGGCGAAACAGAGGGCGCCATGGACAAAGACCTCGATATCCACGCCCTGCTGGCAGGCGAGATCGATTTCAGCAAGGGTCAATTCCCGGGACAACACCACTCGGCTGAAACCCATGGCGCCAAAATGCTTGACCGCCATGCTGTTATGGGCGGCCATCAGGGTGGAGGCATGTAATTCCAGGTCGGGGAAATGGTTACGGGCCAGGTGATAGAGGCCCAGGTCCTGGATAATGAGGGCGTCCGGCTGCACCTCCTGGCACATGGCAAGGAGATCGCAGGCTGCCCCGAGCTCCTCCTCCTTCACAAGGCTGTTGGCGGCAAGATAGACCTTGACCCCACGCCCATGGCCAAAGTCGATCATGGCGGCTATCTCAGCCACCGTGAAATGGCGGGCCAGATTACGGGCATTAAAGGCCGGAGCGCCGATATAGATGGCGTCAGCACCCTCAGCCACCGCAGCCTCAAAGGCATCAATGGAACCGGCCGGGGCCAGCAGTTCTGGTTTTTGCATTGTCGATAAGGCCATAACAACCCTGAATAGTTAAAAAATTGATAGTAAATTACAAAGCGCGCCAGAAGGCGAAACGGCCTTCCCACTGGCGCGCTCAGGTGCATACTCCACCACCCTTCGACAGGCTCAGGGGCCGGTCCCTGAGCCTGTCGAAGGGTGATTATTTATCCGCCGAAGCAATAAAACGAAACGTAGCCTTCCTGGTCTACGAATCTCCCTCCTTTTCAGGCAGAGGCAGGCAGAACCAAAAATTATTACCATGGAGAACCGGCTCATAGCCCAGCCAGCCGCCATGGATTTCAACAACCTGCTTGATAAAACTAAGACCATGGCCCGTGCCGGCCTGGCCTCCGACATTATTGCCCCGATATCCCTCAGCAAAGATACTATCGGCATCCGCCGGCGAGATGTGGGGGCCGGTGGTAAAGACGTTAAACTTGACCCCATCAACACCAGGACCATAACAGTCTTTGACAAATTCACGGCCATAGGCCAGGGCCTTGCGCTGTTTGCCGCTGCCATCCACCGCCACGGCCTCCGTGTATTTCAGGGCATTTGAAAACAGGTTGGCATAGACCTGGGCCAGCAGCCCCACATCCACCTGTAGGACAATCTCCTCTGCACGCATGTCTACAGGATGCTCAATCACAACACCCTGACGGTGAAGGCGGCGCTCGTAATGCTCAAGCTGGGGGGCAATGATCTCATCGCAGACAACACATTTTTTGGTCCGCAACACCAGTTCACCCCTGGTGAAGTGGTCACGGCGAAAGAGGCTTTCAATAAAGAGGGTGCTGCTCTTGTGATGCTTTTCCATCTCCTGATGATAATCGTCAAGGGATTTATGGAGGGAGGCAACCTTGTCGATGATCTTCTGGCACGACTCATTACCGGTCATGCCCATGGCCCCTTTCATGGCCCTAATCTGCTGCTCCAGTTCGCCCATATCTTCAATCTTCTTGCGCAGCTTATTGAAGAGATGCTTAAAGTACATATTGGGGATAATGACATTATGCTCGATGTCCGTGACCAGACTGTTCACAAAGTCAATATGCTTGATATTTTGGTGGGCGGCTAGTTTGCCGGTGAGAGAAACCGCGATACGGTTGCTGAATTTTTCCAGAAAAAACTCAACCTGCCTGGAAATTTCTTTGGAGGAAACGACCTCAAACACCCCGGAACTCTCCTCCTGTATACCGTTGGGGCTGCCAAGAAAGATGGGCAGAAGCAGGGTGTGGTTCTGGCGGGTAACCTGGGAGATTTGCAGGACAGAGACCGGGGCCGGCTGCGGGCTGATCAGGGGATCCATGTCACTGGCCTGGACGAGCTGCATATTGTCGGCATCACCCTTGAGATAGAGGCGGCAGATGACATCCATATACTGGGGAAGGATAAGAACGGCAATGGAGTAGAATTCCACCAGAGAATCAAACTCCTGGACGAGATCAAAGAAGGTCTTGAGGATGTTGTTCTGGTCGGCGGTAAACTTATATCGTTTATAATCCTGACGCTTGATCTTGATCCGTTGTTGAATCAAATCAAAGTCACCAGTCTTTTTGTCCTGATCCGCCATGGCAATACTCTCCAGGTCAAAATCGCTCTCCATCTGAAAGCGCACTCTGCTCCGCCCCAGCAACCACCCTTTTCTAACCGTCCTTACTCTCGAGAATCACCTCGTCGCATCCCGCCTTTTCCTTTAACAGGACATATACATGTTCGTTGTGACTTTCCAGGACATCCAGACCGGCATAGTTGGCCTGGATGGGCAGCTCACGACCGCATTTCCTATTAATGAGCACGGCCAGTTGAATGGAACGGGGTCGGCCGAGATCCATAATGGCATCCAGGGCGGCCCGCACCGTCCGTCCGGAGTAAAGGACATCGTCGATGAGGACAAGGGTCCAGCCCTGGACGGCAAAGGGGATATCCGTTGTTTTGACAATGGGTAGCTGGCTGATCTGGGACCAGTCGTCACGGTAGAGGGTGATATCGAGATATCCCACCTCAAGCTCGCGCTGCTCCTGGTGGCTGATGATCTGCCTGATACGATCGGCCAGAAAAACCCCGCCGGTATGGATGCCAACCAGGGCAAGTTTATCCACCCCCCGGTTAGTTTCCATGATCTGCAGGGCCATGCGCTGCAAAGAGCGATCAATGTCCTGGGCGGTCATGAGGACAGTGCGATTGGTCATCTGGGTTACTCCTTGTTCCGGGCGACTCTTCCCCAGAAATAATCAACGCCAAGCTCATGAACCCGATTGATGGCCTCGGGAAAGACCTCACATTCCTTGGCAAAAACGTTATGGGCGATATCATCCGGACTATCATCATCGCCAACATCGACACATCTCTGGACGATGATCGGCCCTTCATCATAGACCTCATTGGCAAAATGGGCCGTGCAACCGGTCACCCTGACCCCACGCGCCTTCACGGCCCGGTGGACATGCATACCGTAAAAACCGCTGCCGCAGAAGGAGGGAATCAGGGCGGGATGGATGTTAATGACATTGCGGACCAGGGAGGGCGGCGGCGTATAGAGCTTGAGGTAGCCGGCCAAAAGCACCAGTTCAACATTATGGTCCAGAAGGATCTTATTAATGGCCCCATTACCCTGGGCGTGGAAGGCCGGGTAGCCGTAGTCTTTGGCCTTTTTCAGGCCCAGGACATCCTTTACATTGGACACCACCACCTCGATTGTGCCCTGCATGGTGCCGGCACCAATGCGCTCATGGAAATTGTCCAGGGTCCGGCCACTGCCGGAAAGGAGTACCGCCATTTTCATCAGGTCATCTCCCAATTAGGCCAGCTCAGGATGGCTGTCAGCGTCAATCGTGTCAAGCCACTTGATAATGGCGGTTTCATAGGATGAGGTCAGTGCATACACCTTGCGGGCATGTTTAAAACGGGTCTTCAGGGTGGTGTTGCCGGTCGCCTTGATCTCGCTGATCACGGTGGCATAATCGGCCGGATCAACAATGACCGTCACATCGGCATAATTCTTGGCCGCAGCGCGCAGCATGGTGGGTCCACCAATATCAATATTCTCAATGGCATTGGCCAGGGTACAGTTTGGATCCGCCACGGTCTTGCCAAAGGCGTAGAGATTGACGGCAACAATGTCAATGGCCTCCAGGCCATGTTCTTTCATCTGGGCCAGATGATCGGCATTGCTCTTCTGGGCCAGAATACCGCCATGCACCTTGGGGTGCAGGGTTTTCACCCGGCCGTCAAGCATCTCAGGAAAGCCGGTAAACTCAGAGACATCCATGACCTTGATACCCTCATCACGCATCTTCTTAGCGGTTCCGCCGGTGGATAGAATCTCGACACCAAGACCCTCGAGTTCCCGTGCAAAACCTTCGATTCCAGACTTGTCGGTAAGGCTAATTATCGCCCTTTCAGCTTTTTTCATTCTCTCTTCCTTTTGTTATTTTATTGCTATTATGACATCAATGCCAAGGCATGTTTCAAAAAACCGCCAGAAACCCCGCCAGGCACCTTATTTCCGGATGAACTTCTTAATCAGGCGTCGATCTCTCTTGCCAGGCCGTTTAGGCGGCACCATATTAACAGAGACCAGCCGCTCAACCTTTCTCTGCTCCCGGACCTGCTCCCGGGCAACCACACTCTCCTCGATTTCCAGATAGAGGGTCTGGGCCACCTTGGCCGGACCACGCTTTTCGGCCAGGGCCAAGACGTCCACGATAAATTCGGTATTATTTCTATTAATACGCAGCCGGTCACCCACAACAACCAAACGGGCGGCCTTGACTCGGGCCTCATTGAGGTGCACCTTGCCGCCACTCACCGCCTTGGAGGCCAAAGAGCGCGTCTTAAAAAACCGGGCAGCCCATAGCCATTTATCGATTCTGACCTTATTGTTTTCCTCAGCAACCATCTCCAACCTGTCCTCCCTGAACAAGGGCCTGCATCCTACCATATTTGGCTATCATCTCAAACACGCAAAACTGGGGGGTGGGGGGAAGCAGGCGAAAGGTGGAAATAAAATATTGGCCATTGTTGGAAAACACGGTAAAGAAGAAGCGCTATGAATTTGACAGCTATTGGAATCAAAAATATCCGTTTCCCGGTCAAGATCAGGGAGATGGCAGGGGGCCGCCAGGACACGGTGGCATCTATCACCCTCCAGGTCAACCTGCCCCGCCGCTTTCGCCAGAACTGCGTCCCCACCTTCCTTGGTGTCCTGAAAAAATATCAGGATGACATCTCGGTGGAGATCTTTCCCGAGCTTCTGCGCCAGGTAAAGGAAGAGCTGCAGGCAGAATCCGCCCAGCTTGAGATGACCTTCCCCTATTTTATCGAAAAAAAGGCGCCGATAACCAAGACGCCGGGCCTCATGGAGTACACCTGCCGTTTCACCGGCTCCACCGGCGGCAAGTGTGACGACCTGATCATGTC